>JAFAWC010000299.1 GCA_019242135.1 Mycobacteriaceae bacterium
GCGGTCGTCGCGCAGTTGTTGCTGAATGTCGGGCCGGTCGCCCAGCACCCGCAACGCGGCGCTGAGCAGCTTCGCGGTGGTTTCCTGTCCCGCGCCGAACAGGAATGTCGCCGTGCGCACCACGTCGGTCACCTCCGGGGTGGAGCCGTCGGAGTACTTCGCGGTCGCCAGGGCGGTCAACACATCGTTGCGCGGGTGACGACGCCGGTCCTCGATGTAGAAGCTGAACTTCTCGTCCGCCCATTGCAACGGGTTGGTGGCAATCGGCTCATGGTCGAGCGCGCCGATCCGGGTGCCGGGCAGCATCGCGCCGAACGCCCCGCGGAACTCCTCGTGGTCCTCCTCGGGGACACCGAGCAGGTCGGCCACCACGATCAGCGAGAACGGCCGTGCGTAGGCGGCGAGAAACTCGCACCTGCCGTCAGTGATGAACTCGTCGATGTGGCGGTCGGCGAGCCGCCACATGAAGTCCTCGTTCTCCTTCAGCCGCTTCGGTGTGAGCAGTCGAGACAGCAACGAGCGTGCATCGGTGTGGTTCGGCGGGTCCATCGTCACCATGTGCTCGTACATCGGAATCTCGGTGCGGTGCTCTTCGAGCTGCGCGCAGATGTCGTCACCCTCCGGCACGAACGGTATGGGGGTGAACGGGCCGGCGACCGCGACGCACGACGAGTACGACTCGACGTCTTTGTAGACCGCGTTCGCCGCCTCCCAGCCGGTGACCGCCAGCACGCCGTTGTTGATCGGACAACACGCGGTGTGCCGGCTGCGCAGGTGGTCGAAGTAGGGATGCGGGTCGGGAATAAGCGACTGATCCGTGAAATAGTCGATCGAGTCGAAAACCGAGTCGGAATCCGTCATGCGGTGCTGGCCTCCTGAAGCCCTCGTCCGAACTGTGGCGAGAGACGTATGCTGTGCATCTGCTTAGCATGGTGCTGAGTCACGGTCAAGATGTGTGGGGTGGACATGGCATCTGGTCGAAGGATCGGTGCGCCGGACGCGAAGAACCGCGGCGTGCTGCTCGACGCGGCCGAGCAGATGATGCTCGAAGAGGGCTACGCCGCAGTCACTTCCCGCCGCCTCGCCGAGCGGGCAGGACTCAAGCCACAGCTCGTGCACTACTACTTCCGCACGATGGAGGATCTGTTTCTGGCCGTGTTCCGCCGCCGGGCTGAGGAGGGCCTCAAGGTGCAAGCGCGGGCCTTGCAGTCCGCCCAACCGCTCTGGGCGCTGTGGAGATTCGGCACCGACCCGACGGCCACCCGCATCACGATGGAGTTCGCCGCGCTGGCCAATCACCGCAAGTCGATGCGGGCCGAGATAGCCCACTACGCCGAGCGGTTCCGCGACGAACAGCGCAAAGCGATGTCAACGGCGTTGCAGCGCTACAAAGTCGGCCCCGACGATGTGCCGCCCATCGCCTGGTCGGTGCTGATCACCAGCGTGTCGAGGTTTTTGGTGATGGAACAGGAGCTGGGCATGTCGGCCGGGCATGCCGAAACGGTCGAACTCGTCGAGCGCTTTCTGCGGCGCGTGGAGGGCGATCCACTGCCGATCGAGCAGCTCCTCGCCTAGCGGCGATCACCACTTTCGGATTGAACACAGCACCGCTTTGGCGCCGTCGTTGGACACCACCGTGTTGCCGTCCACCGCAATCTCGCAGTGGAAACTCGGTTCTCCCGGCTCGGGGCCGGTGTTGGCCATCACCATCGCCCACTCGTCGGGCTTCTGCAGATCCAGCTCGAAGGTCCACGCTTGGTTCGGCCCGAGGTCGGTCTGGACGTTCGGCATGTACTGGTACGGGTTGTGGCTCCAGTTGGCGAAGATCTCCGGTTCCTGATCCAGGTAGTAGATCTGGGCATAGATCGGCTTCTGCGCCGTGAGCGTGTACTTGACGTGGTGCATCGGAGCAGCGGGGTCGTCGGCGTGTGCCGGCGTCGCGGTGAGACCGACCAGCACCATCGCCGATGCCACACCTAAGGTCATCCTGATCACCGTCATCGCTCGCGCCTCATCACCCGCTCCGCCGCCTCCCAGTGCGCGTCCCCGATCCACAGCCGCGCAAAGGACGCTACCGCTTCGTCGGGCGTCACCCCGGCGATTACGCGTTTTATCTCCGCGGTCGCAGGATGGGCCAGCGATCGCGCCAGCGCCAGCCAGCTCTCGTCGAACGACTCCCGCGCCACCACCCGGTCAACCAGCCCGACGCGGTGCGCCTCGGCTGCGTCGAGCGCCATTCCGGTGCCGGCCAGCAGCAGCGCCCTGCTGGGTCCGACAAGCTTGGCCAGGCGCTCTGCCCCGCCCCAGGCCGGCATGATTTCCAGCGACACCTGGTTGAACGCGATCTTGACATCCTCGGCAGCGATCCGGATGTCGGCGGCGACCGCGACCTCCGCGCCGCCGCCGAACGCGTGCCCGTTGAGCGCGGCGATGACCGGCGCGGGAAAATCCGCGAACCGGTCACAAATCGTTCGCATGCGCCACGCCATCGCCGACGCTTCCTCGGTGGTCCGGATTGCGCTCAGCTCTTTGAGGTCGCCGCCGGAGACGAAGGCCCGGTCGCCGGCACCCTTGATGACCAGCGCGCGCACCCCGGAGTCGAGGTGATCGAGCGCCTTCTCCAGTTCGGCCATCGTGTCGAGCGAAATGGCATTGCGGGCGTGGGGCCGATCGATGGTGAGAACCGCCAACCCGTCGTCGAACTCCAAGTCCACCATGTAATCGTTCTCCGATGCGATATTGGCATTCTCCTTTCGGGAGAATAACATGATCAGCGATGATATTCGCCGGTCAGAGCCCTCTCGGACGCTCGATTCCCGCAGCGTTGGCCAAGCGATACACCGCCGAGGGCTGGTGGACGTCCGACACGCTGGGAGACCTGCTCGCCCGTGGCCTGGCCGCCTGCCCAGACGCCACGTTCTGTGTGCACTCCCGTGTGCGGCCGTTCAGCGGAACGTATCGCGACGTCGAGCGGGTGGCCCGCAGGCTGGCAGCGGGGTTGCGTGCGCGCGGGGTCGGCCCCGGTGATGTCGTGGCCTTCCAGCTGCCGAACTGGATGGAAGCCGCGGCGACGTTTTGGGCGTCGGCCCTGCTGGGTGCGGTGACGGTGCCGATCGTGCACTTCTACGGGCGCAAGGAACTGGCTCACATCATGACGACGGCCCGACCGCGGGTGTTCGTCACCGCCGAGCGGTTCGGCCGAATGGAGTACCAGCCCGATTTGTGCGACAACGTGCCGATCGTGGGGCTGGTCGGTGCGCATGACCGCCTGCGCGCAGAGCACGAGCACGGCTTCGACGACCTGCTCGCCGACGAGCCCATGGCCGGCACAGGGCGCACCGATCCGGCCAACCCGGCGCTGATCGCGTTCACCTCCGGTACTACCAGCGATCCCAAGGGTGTCATCCACAGCCATCAGACGATCAGCTGCGAGACCCGCCAGCTGCACGCCAACTATCCGCCCAACCGCGGCAGGCAGCTGACCGCCGCGCCTGTCGGGCACTTCATCGGGATGCTCGGCGCGTTTCTGATTCCGGTGATGGACGGCGCCTCCATCGACCTCATCGACGAATGGAATCCCGCCGACGTGCTTGACCTCATGAAACGCGAGGGCGTGGCCGTTGGAGGGGGTCCGCCGTACTTTTTCACCAGCCTGCTCGATCATCCGGATTTCACCGACGACCATCTGCGCCATATGAAGTCCGCCGGACTCGGCGGATCCACGGTTCCTGCGGCGGTCACTCGTCGGCTCGCCGACCTGGGCATCCACGTGTTTCGCTCCTATGGCAGTACCGAGCACCCGTCGGTGACCGGAACTCCGCACGACGGGCCTGAGGACAAGCGCCTGCTGACCGACGGGTGTCCCCGGCCGGGGGTGGAGATCCGGCTGGCCGACGACGGTGAGATCTTCAGCCGCGGGCCCGACCTTTGCCTGGGCTACACCGATGAGGTGTTGACCGCCGCGGCGTTCGACGACCAGGGCTGGTACCGCACCGGCGACGTCGGCGTTGTGGACGCCGACGGATATCTGACGATCACCGACCGCAAGGCCGACATGATCATTCGCGGCGGCGAGAATATCAGCGCGCTGGAGGTCGAGGAGGTGCTGTTAACGATGCCGGCTGTCGCTGAGGCCGTGGTGGTGTCGGCACCCGACGACCGGCTCGGCGAGCGCGTCGCCGCGGTGCTGCACATCCGCCCGGGCCACGCGATGCCGACCCTCGATGAGGTGCGCGCCTACTTTGCCCGGACGGGAGTGGCCAGGCAGAAGTGGCCCGAAGAGCTGCATGAAGTCGACGATTATCCGCGCACCGCAAGCGGCAAAATCCGCAAGCACGCCGTCCGGCAGCGGATTGCAATTCGCTCAAAATGAGAATATCGTTCTCGAAAAATAGCAATGGAGGATCCATGACCGCCGAGGTGCATTCGAACCTGCCGTATCCGCTCTTCGACGCGGACAACCACCTGTACGAGACGCAGGACTCGCTGACCAAGCACCTGCCCAAGGCTTACCAGCGCGTAATCCAGTACGTGCAGGTGAACGGTCGCACCAAGATCGCTATCCGTGGACACATCAGCGACTACATCCCCAACCCCACCTTCGAGGTCGTCGCGCGCCCCGGAGCGATGGAGGAGTACTTCAAGCACGGCAACCCCGAGGGCAAGAGCCGCCGCGAGATCTTCGGCGAGCCGATGCGCGCGATTCCGGCGTTTCGCGAACCCGGGCCGCGGCTGGAACTGATGAACGAGCTCGGCGTCGACCGCTCGCTGATGTTCCCGACGCTGGCCAGCCTCGTCGAGGAGCGGATGCGCGACGATCCTGCGCTTATCCACATCGTCGTGCACGCGCTCAATCAGTGGCTCGACGAGGTCTGGGGCTTCAATTACCACGACCGCATCTTCACCGTCCCGGTGGTCAGCCTGCCCATCGTCGAGAAGGCGATCGAAGAACTCGACTGGGTCGTCGAACGCGGCGCACGCGCGATCCTCGTCCGTCCCGCACCGGTTCCGGGTTACCGCGGTCCCCGGTCGTTCGCGCTGCCCGAGTTCGACCCGTTCTGGCAGCGGGTCGTCGACCATGACGTGCTGGTCGCGATGCATTCGTCGGACAGCGGCTACGCGCGCTACAACGCCGAGTGGGACGGCGGCGATAAGGAGATGCTGCCGTTCCAAACCAACGCGTTCAGCATGCTCAACGAATGGCGCCCCGTGCAGGACGCGGTGGCGTCGTGGGTCATTCACGGCGCGCTCTTCCGCCACCCGCGGCTGAAGGTCGCGGTGATCGAAAGCGGCTCCAAGTGGCTGTTCCCGCTGCTGGACCAGCTCGCTGATGTGTACAAGAAGACGCCCGAGAGCTTCCCGGGTGACCCGATCGAGGAAATCAAGAACCGCATCCACATCAGCCCCTTCTACGAGGACGGGATCAGCGACCTGATCGATCTAATCGGGGTCGACCGCGTGCTCTACGGCTCGGATTTCCCGCACCCCGAGGGATTGGCGCAACCGACGCACTACGCCGACGCGCTCGGACACCTGCCCCAGGAGGACCAGGCCAAGATCATGGGCGGCAACCTGTCTCGGCTCGTCTCGGTATGACCTACCGGACCATCCCCGAGATGGTCCGGTCCGCCGGCGAACGCTTCGGCGACGCCGAGGCGGTCGTCGACGGGCCGCTGCGGCTGTCGTTCGCGCAGCTGGCCGACCGGGTCGGCCGCGCGGCCGGTGCGTTCTCTGTGGCGGGAGTCGACAAGGGCGACCGGGTGGCTATCTGGGCGCCCAACTGTGCGGAGTGGATCATCGCCGCGCTCGGGCTGGTGACGGCCGGCGGCGTGCTGGTGCCGGTGAACACGCGGTTCAAGGCCGACGAAGCCGCCGACATCATCGTCCGCAGCGGCGCGAAACTTGTGCTGGTCCACAAAGGTTTCCTCGGCCGGCAGTTCGCGGTCCCCGCCGGGGTTGCCGCCCTCGACCTCAAATCCGGCTTCCTCGACAGCGGCGAACCGTTTGCCCGTGAGGCCACCGGCGACGATGTCGCCGACATCATCTACACGTCGGGGACGACGGGCCGGCCCAAGGGCGTGATGATGGCCCATGCGCAGACACTGCGGATGTACGCCGAATGGTGCGATCTCGCCGATCTGCGCGAGGGGGACCGCTATCTGATCGTCAATCCGTTCTTCCACACGTTCGGCTACAAGGCGGGTTGCATCGCGTCGCTGATCCGCGGCGCGACGATGATCCCGGTGGCCGTCTTCGATGTCGACCGGGTCGTCGAACTCATCGAGCGTGAACGGGTCACGATGCTGCCGGGCCCGCCGACTCTGTACCACTCGCTGCTGGCGGTCCCCGACAAGACCAGACTTTCGACCTTGCGCGCCGGTCTGACCGGCGCGGCGGACATTCCCGTCGAATTGGTCCGGCGGGTCCACCAGGAACTGCCGTTTCAGACGTTGGCCACTGGATACGGCCTCACCGAGGCCGGCACCGTCACCCTGTCGCGCCCGGGCGACTCCTTCCAGGACAGGGCGACCACCGCGGGGCTACCGTGCGAGGGCATCGACGTGCGGATCGCCGATGACGGCGAGGTGCTGGTCCGTGGCTACAACGTGATGAAGGGCTACTTCGAGGACCCGGCGGCCACCGCCGAGGCGATCGACCCACAGGGCTGGCTGCACACCGGCGACCTCGGCAACTTCGATGAATCGGGCCGGCTGCGCATCGTCGGCCGCAAAAAAGACATGTTCATCGTGGGGGGATTCAACGCGTACCCGGCCGAGATCGAAGGGTTTCTGCTCGAACATCCCGCCGTCGGGCAGGTCGCGGTGATCGGTGTGCCCGACGAGCGGCTGGGCCAGGTCGGCAAGGCCTACGTCGTGGCCAAGAGTGCGATCACCGCCGACGAGCTGATCAGTTGGTCGCGCGAGCGCATGGCCGGCTTCAAGGTGCCCCGATTCGTCCAGTTCGTAAACGAGCTTCCGCTCAACGCCACCGGCAAGGTGCAAAAGGATCGGCTGCCCTGAGTCTGAAATCATCACTTGCCATAATCGGAAATGATGTTTCCGCAGCTCGCAACACATTTCTGCCGCCAGCCGACCGGCTCCTCTGGTTCCCCCCGAGCGGGCAATGGTAACGTGGTTCTCCAAATATTTTCGCAGTACGTGGAGGACGCGCATGGCGGGCCGCACACCGACTTGGTATCAAGTCGGGGCAATATTGCGGGGTGATGGGCCGCCAACGCTTGGGTTCGGTATGAACGTGTCATGGGCGATGAGGTCGGGCCGCGCGATGGAGGTGGTGACCAGGTGAGCGCGGAGGTCGACGAGGCGACTGCCGACGACATGCACACACTGCTCCAACAGGCCGAAGCCGAGGCCGCCAAGGCCGAGGCCGCAGCGGCGGCCGCCCGGCAGCGGCTGAGTGCCCTGCAGTCGGGAAGCGACGACCCGCAAAAGCCCACCGCGGAGCAGCCGAGGCGGAAGGCCACGTCGTGGTTCAGGATCCGCGCCCCGCGGCGCTCCGTCGTCGCGAAAACACTTGCCGCACTTGTAATCATCGGCTCGCTGGTGTGCAGCGGTGTGATCGTGTACCAGCATCATCAAGCTTCGGTGAGACACCGGCACGCCGACGAGTTCGCCGCCGCGGCCGGCCAGGGGATCACCGCGCTGACGTCACTGGACTTCCGCAACGCCAAACAGGACGTGCAGCGCATCATCGACAACTCCACGGGCAGCTTCAGAGACGAATACGAGGTCAGGGCCGACGATTTCGTCAAGGTGGTCGAAGCGTCGAAGGTAATCGCCCGCGGGACGGTGACGGCCAAGGCGGTGCAGTCGATGACCGACGATGAGGCCACCGTGCTGGTCGCCGCGTCGGAGGAAATCACCAACGCCGCGGGCAACAAGGAACCGCGGGCCTACCGGTTCCGCGTCACAGTCACCCGCGACGGTGATCAGCTCAAGCTCTCGAAGGTGGAGCTGGTGCCGTGACCGCGGAGCAGACCAGTGTCGACGCGGAGGAAAACCGCACCGAAGACGACGACCGGCGCAGCCGTGGACGGTTGAGTCGCCTCGCTGGCACCATTACCCGGCGCCTGCCGGACAGGCTCGGTCCTGCCGTGTGGATTGTGCTGGTGGTGGCTTCGCTTGCACTGTTCGCGTCGCTCGCTTATTTCATGTACCGGCCCGATAAACAGACCGACGATGCGGCGAACCGCGCCGCGCTCGCGGCCGCGTCGGAGGGGACCGTCGCGGTGTATTCGTACGCCTCCAACACCGTCGACCGTGACATCGACGCCGCCAAGACTCACTTGACCGGCGACTTCTTGGCCCAGTACGAACGCGACTCCAAGACGGGGGTCGCCGCGGTGGCGAAGCAGAAACCCATGAAAACCAGCGCCACCGTGGTCGCCGCCGCCGTGTCGCAGCTGCGCCCCAGCTCCGCGGAAGTTCTGATCTTCCTCGATCAGACCACCACGACGGTGGGCGCTCCGGGGCCGACCATGTCGGTGGGAAGCCTGGTGGTGTCCCTTTCGAAAGTTAATGGCAAATGGCTCATTTCGGCGATGAAGCCGATCTAGCGGTCTCATGAGCATCTCGTTGTTGCTCGAGATGGCCTCGAGCAGTCCGGACACCGAAGCGGTGGTCTGCGATGAAACCCGGCTGACGGTCGGGGAATTGAGCGCGCTTGCCGACGGAGGCGCCGGTGTCATCGCCGCCTCCGGAGCCGGCAGCGTCGCGTACGTCGGGACCGGCGGTGTCATGTTGCCGTTGCTGATCTTCTCGTCGGCCCGGGCCGGCCGCGCGTTCACGCCACTGAACTACCGGTTGAGCGGCGAAGGCCTGAACGAGCTGATCGGCCGGCTTTCGGAGCCGCTGGTGGTGTTCGACGACGAGTATCGCGACGTCGTCGGCGACGCCGGCGTCAAGAGCATCGACGTCGACACGTTCGTCGACCTGGCGCGCAGCGCCGAGCCGGCTTCTGAATTTGCCGACCCCGACGATGTGGCAATCGTGCTGTTCACATCCGGCACGACGTCACGCCCGAAAGCCGTTGAACTCTCACACCACAACTTGACCAGCTACGTGATGGGAACGGTCGAATTCGCCTCTGCGCAGCCCTCGGATGCCGTCTTGATCTGCGTGCCGCCGTATCACATCGCCGGTGTGAGCGCCGCGCTGTCCAACTTGTATGCCGGCCGAAAGATGGTGTACCTGCGTCAGTTTGACGCCACCGAGTGGATCAGGCTGGTCCGCGACGAAGGGGTGACAAGCGCGACGGTGGTGCCCACGATGTTGGACCGGATTGTCAGCGAACTCGAGGCGCACCCCACGCCGCTGCCGACACTTCGCACACTGGCTTACGGCGGCTCGAAAGTCGCGCTGCCTCTCGTGCGCAAGGCCCTCGACCTGCTGCCTGACGTCGGCTTCGTCAATGCCTACGGGCTCACCGAAACCAGTTCGACCATCGCGGTGCTGACCCCCGAGGCTCATCGCACCGCACATCACGCGACCGACGAGATCCTCGCCCGACGGCTGGGCTCGGTGGGACAACCGGTGCCGGGTGTCGAAGTTCAGATCCGCGGCGACGACGGCGCCGTACTCGGTGCCGACCAGCCCGGTGAGTTGTACGTCCGCGGTGACCAGGTGTCGGGCCGCTACGCCGAACTCGGCTCGGTGCTCGACGACGACGGATGGTTCCCGACCAAAGACCTCGCCGCCCTGGATCGCGACGGATACCTCTACATCATGGGTCGATCCGACGACACGATCATCCGCGGCGGCGAGAACATCGCGCCGGCAGAGGTGGAAGACGTGCTCGTCGAGCATCCGGCAGTGCGCGAGGTCGCCGTCGTGGGTGTGGAAGACCATAAGTGGGGTCAGATCATCGTTGCGGTGGTCGTCCCGGCCGTTGGGACCGATCCCGATCCCGAAGAACTGCGGTCTCACGTCCGCAGAACACTGCGTGGATCACGCACCCCCGACCGGGTCGTCTTCCGCGACGAGCTGCCCACCACACCGACCGGAAAAGTGTTGCGCCGCGACCTCGTCGACGAACTGAGCAGCGGCCAGGCCACGAGGTGAGACAGGAAGGACGATCATGGTCAAAACGGGCACACGGCTGAAAAGCCAGGTATGTGACACCGAGGTCATCGTCGTTAGGACCGGCGACGGCCTCGACGATCTGCGCGCCGGCGGCGCGCCGATGCGAGAGATCGGATCAGAGGCGGCCTCGGACGCCGTTTTGGACCCGAAGTTCTCCGACGGCAATGTGATGGGCAAGCGCTACGTCGACGAGGCCGGAGCCGAGGTGTTGGTCACCAAGGCCGGTGCCGGCACACTCAGTATCGGCGACGTGCCGCTGAGCATCAAAGAGGCGAAGCCGCTGCCGGCCAGTGACTGACGCCGGCATGCAATCGCTCGTGATCGCTTCGGACTATCGCGTTCCCGATCCGACCCGAGTGCCGCGGCTTCTCGAGAGTCGCAAACCGGCGCTGGCCGACATCGGAGCCCACCACGTCATCGTGCACGCCTCGACGATCGAACCCGGGCGGGTCCTCGTCAGCATTGCCGTGCGCAACCGCGAGCCCATCGTCGATCTCCTGCGGTCGCGGGTGTTCTTCGAGTGGTTCGACGCCGTGGGCGTCGAAGACATTCCGGCCGTCTTCGCCGGCGAGCTCGTTGACAGGATCGATTTCACCGAGGCCGCGCAACCCGTTCCGCCGGGCGTCATCATCGCCGTGATGACGTCGGTGCACGATGTTGCAGGACTGATCGAATGCGTGCGTCAGGCCCGTGGCAGATTCCGCGCCGCCGGCATCCGCAAGACCTGGATTTTCCAGGCCTTCGACGATCCACGGGAAGTGATGATTCTTCAGGAGATCGAAGACGAAAAGAGCGCGCGCCGATGGATCGAGAAGCCGGATCCTGCGGCCGAGTGGATGAATAACCCGGGAATCGGCGCGTATCCCCCGCTGTTCGTGGGGAAGTTCTTGCACATGATGCGAATCGACGAGACGGACTGATCGGATCGCGGCCGATGTACGTATGTCTGTGCAAAGGGGTAACCAGCCAAACGGTTTCCGAGGTCGTGGCGCAGGGCGCCTCGACGACGAAGAAGGTGGCGAAAGCGTGTGGCGCCGGCTCGGACTGCGGTCGCTGCCGGCGCACGGTCGCCGCAATCATCAAAGCGGCGCCCAAAGCGCCCGAAACCCGCTGACACTGAGGAGGATCCGCCATGACCGTCCAGGCATATGCCGTCGACACTGGATTACTGATCTTGCGGCTCTGTCTGGGCCTCACCCTCGCCGCACACGGCTTCAACAAGTTCTTCGGCGGCGGACGGATCCCCGGCACCGCTCGATGGTTCGAGAGCATCGGCATGAAGCCGGGCATGTTTCATGCGCGCATCGCGGCGACCACCGAAGTCACCGCCGGCCTCGGGCTTGCAGCAGGCCTGCTGACTCCGATCCCCGCCGCGGGATTCGTTGCATTGATGCTCGTCGCGGCTTGGACCGTGCATCGGCCCAACGGCTTCTTCATCGTGAAGGAGGGTTGGGAATACAACCTGGTGCTGGCGCTGAGCGCGGTCGCGGTAGCCACAATAGGAGCCGGCCGTTTCAGTCTGGACCACGTGATCTTCGGCCGTAACTGGTGTGCCGGCTGGCCAGGCCTGGCGATTTCGGCGGGGTTGGGGTTGGCCGGCGGCATCGGGCAGCTGCTGATCTTCTACCGGCCGCCCGTGCAATCCGCCCAAAGCTAGGCCCGTCGGCCGCGAACGTGGACTTCCGTGCACTGTTTCGGCCGATTTCACGCAATAAGTCGGCGTTCGGGGCGCCAGCCGGCGGCGAGCAGGGCCGATCGGGTGCGCGCGACGATCGTTTCGCGCCGATACCGCAGCATGTCGCTGCTGACGCGTATGATCCGCCAGCCCAGCGCTTCGAGTTCGGCTTGCCGGTCGATGTCGCCGGCCCGCTGGCTCGAATCGGTCCAGTGGTGGGCGCCGTCGAACTCCACCCCCAGCTGCCATTCCTCATAACCCATGTCGAGGCGAGCGAGGAAGCCGCGGTCGTCGAAGACCTCGATCTGGGTTTTCGGCCGTGGCAAGCCGGCCATCACCAAGATGAGCCTGGTGCGGGTCTCCTGCGGCGACTCGGCGCCGGGATCGGATAGGGCCAGCGCCCGCCGCAGCTGCCCCACGCCGCGCCCGCCGCGATGCCGATCGACCAGCAACTCGACGTCACCGGCTGTCAGGTTGGTCGCCCTCATGAGGGCGTCGAGCCAGATGACGGCCGCGGTGAAAGTTCGTCTGCGGCCGATGTCGAAGGCGGTCCTGGCAGGTGTGGTGACGGGTATTCCGCGCACGGTGCATACCTCGTCGTCCCGCAGCGCGTCGCTGTACAGCACGATGTCGCCGGCCGGCCGGTCGCGGCTGGCCCGGTTGAGCTCGGCGGGCGTCCGCGCATTGATCCATTTGGTGCCGTGCAGCGCCGCTGCCGACATGCCGGCAACCGTTGCCTGCCTGCGTGACCACAGCCAGGCCGCAACGGCTTTCGTCGACGCCGTCACTGTCACATCTTGGGGCGCGTACACGTTGCGAAAGATCCGCTGATATTTCGTGCGCAGCTGGTAGCGGCTCACGT
>JAFAWC010000330.1 GCA_019242135.1 Mycobacteriaceae bacterium
TACCAAGCAAGTGCTTGCTTAGGTACCTTGCGTAGGAAGACAGCCATGACCATCACGTCAGCCACCGTCGAGCCGGGCATCGTCGCGGTCACCGTCGACTATCCACCCGTCAACGCCATCCCCGCCCGCGGCTGGTTCGATCTGGCCGACACCGTCAGCGCGGCAGGCGACGACCCCGCCACCCATGTGGTGATCCTGCGCGCCGAAGGACGCGGCTTCAACGCCGGGGTCGACATCAAGGAGATGCAGCGCACCAAGTCTGAAGGGCAGGGATTCACCGCGTTGATCGGCGCCAACCGCGGATGCTTCGCCGCCTTCCGGGCCGTCTACGAGTGCGCGGTGCCGGTGGTCGCCGCGGTCAACGGTTTCTGTGTCGGTGGCGGAATCGGCCTGGTCGGCAACGCCGATGTGATCGTCGCGTCCGAGGACGCCACCTTCGGGCTGCCGGAGGTGGAGCGCGGCGCACTGGGCGCGGCCACCCACCTTTCCCGCCTGGTGCCACAGCACATGATGCGGCGACTGTTCTTCACCGCCGCCACGGTGGACGCCGCGGCGCTGCACCACTTCGGTTCCGTGCACGAAGTCGTGCCTCGCGATCAGCTCGACGAGGCAGCACTGCGGGTGGCCCGCGAGATTGCGGCCAAGGACACGCGGGTGATCCGCGCAGCCAAGGAGGCACTGAATTTCATTGACGTGCAACGTGTGAACTCCAGCTATCGGATGGAGCAGGGCTTCACGTTCGAGCTCAACCTCGCCGGGGTGGCCGACGAGCACCGCGACGAGTTCGTCAACCGGTCATGACCGACAAGCGCACCACACTCGACGCCGCGGTCGCAGAATTGCGCAGCGGCATGACAATCGGGATCGGAGGCTGGGGCTCCCGGCGAAAGCCGATGGCGTTCGTGCGGGCGATCCTGCGGACCGACCTCACCGATCTGACCGTCGTCACCTACGGTGGGCCCGACATCGGGCTGCTCTGTTCGGCAGGCAAGGTGCGGCGCGTCTACTACGGCTTCGTGTCCCTGGACTCGCCGCCGTTCTACGATCCGTGGTTCTCCCGTGCCCGGACGGCCGGTTCGATCGAGGCGCGCGAGATGGACGAGGGCATGCTGCGCTGCGGTCTGCAGGCCGCGGCGCAGCGGCTGCCGTTCCTGCCGACGCGAGCCGGCCTGGGTAGCTCGGTCCCCGACTTCTGGGAGGGCGAACTCAAGACCGTCACGAGTCCCTATCCCGCGCGTGAGCACGATTTCGGCGGCCGTCAAGAGACGTTGATCGCCATGCCCGCGCTGCGGCTGGACGCCGCGTTCGTGCACATGAACCTCGGTGACGCCCGCGGCAATGCCGCCTACACCGGCGTGGACCCGTACTTCGACGACCTGTTTCTGATGGCCGCCGAGCGCCGTTACCTGTCGGTCGAACGAGTGGTGGCGACCGAAGAGCTCGTCAAGGCCGTTCCCCGCCAAGCGCTGATCGTCAACCGGATGATGGTCGACGCGGTCGTCGAAGCACCCGGAGGTGCCCATTTCACGGCCGGCGCTGCGGATTACGGGCGCGACGAGAAGTTTCAGCGCCACTACACGGAGGCCGCCCAGTCCGAGCAGACGTGGCAACAGTTCGTGCGGCTATATCTGTCGGGCGACGAGGACGACTATCAAGTCGCAGTGCGGCGATTCGCGACGGAGGCATCGTGACGAATACCAGCCGCGCCGACGTCTGCGTGATCGCCTGCGCGGAATTGTTCCGGGACATCGGGGAAATCATGGTAAGCCCGATGACCACGGTGGTGTCGATCGGAGCACGGCTGGCCAGGCTGACGTTCTCGCCGGACATCGTGCTCACCGACGGCGAGGCGCTGCTGCTCGAGGACACCCCCGCGCTCGGCGCGCCGGGCACGGTCGAAGGCTGGATGCCGTTCGGCCGGGTATTCGAGACCCTGGCCTGGGGCCGGCGCTATGTGGTGATGGGCGCCAACCAGATCGACCGGTACGGCAATCAGAACCTGTCGGCGTTCGGTCCACTCCAACATCCCACCCGTCAGATGTTCGGCGTCCGTGGCGCTCCCGGCAACACCGTCAACCACGCGACCAGCTACTGGGTGGGCAACCACTCGCCGCGGGTGTTCTGCGAGGCGGTCGACGTCGTCTCCGGCATCGGCTACGACAAGGTCGATGCCGACAACGCGGCATTCCGCTTTACCGATGTCCGCCGGGTGATCAGCAACCTCGGCGTGTTCGATTTCGAGGGCCCCGACCACACGATGCGGGCGGTGTCTTTGCACCCCGGTGTCACCGCAGATGACGTACGGCAGGCGACGTCGTTCGAGGTGCACGGGCTGGCCGAGGCCGTGCCGACCCGGCTTCCCGACGAGGACGAACTCGAGCTGATCGGTGCGATCGACCCGAAGGGGCTGCGCGACAAGGAAGTACGGGTATGACGGGTTCAGATGCTCTTCGCACGCCACTGACCGATCTGGTCGGCATCAAACATCCGGTGGTGCAGACCGGAATGGGATGGGTGGCCGGTGCCCGGCTGGTGTCCGCGACCGCCAACGCGGGCGGCCTCGGGATTTTGGCGTCGGCGACGATGACGCTCGACGAGCTGGCCATCGCGATCGACAAGGTGAAGGCGGCGACCGACCGCCCGTTCGGGGTCAACATCCGCGCCGACGCAACCGACGCCGACGATCGGGTCGACCTGATGATCCGCGAGGGCGTGAAGGTAGCGTCGTTTGCGTTAGCGCCCCGACAAGAACTGATCGCAAGGCTGAAAGGCGCAGGCGTGGTGGTGATTCCATCGGTGGGCGCTGCCAAGCACGCCCGCAAGGTGGCATCCTGGGGCGCCGACGCAGTAATCGTGCAGGGCGGCGAAGGTGGCGGACACACCGGGCCGGTGGCCACGACGCTGCTGTTGCCGTCGGTGCTCGACGCAGTCGACATTCCGGTGATCGCGGCGGGCGGCTTTTTCGACGGGCGGGGGCTCGCCGCGGCACTGTCCTACGGAGCCGCCGGTGTCGCGATGGGCACCCGGTTCCTTCTCACGTCGGACTCGACGGTGCCGGACGCCGTCAAACAGCGCTACCTGAGCGCCGCTCTGGACGGCACCGTGGTGACGACCCGTGTCGACGGCATGCCGCATCGGGTATTGCGCACGCCGCTGGTGCAGCGGCTGGAAAGCGGTTCGCGGGCCAAGGGTTTCGCTGCTGCCATCCGTAATGCGGCGAAGTTCAAGAAGCTTTCGGGTATGACGTGGCCGGCGATGATACGCGACGGGCTGGCGATGCGGCACGGCAAAGAGCTGACGTGGTCACAGGTGGTGATGGCGGCCAACACGCCGATGCTGCTGCGCGCCGGCCTGGTCGAGGGAAACACGGAGGCAGGTGTGCTCGCGTCCGGTCAGGTGGCCGGGATGATCGCCGACCTACCGTCGTGTGCTGAGCTGATCGAGTCGATCGTCAGCGACGCCGTGAAGCATCTTCAGGCCGCGGTGGCGCTCGTGGAGTAGCTTGGCCGAATGGCCACACATAACGCAGTTCAGGTGAAGTCCTCCGGTGCCGCCCTGCAGTTGGTGGAGGTCGAAACCCCGACGCCGGGGCGCGGCCAGGTGCGTATCGACGTCGCCGCGTGCGGAGTGTGCGGCACCGACCGGGCCATCATCAACGGCGGGTTTCCCGGGCTCTCGTTTCCCTTAACTCCGGGACACGAGATCGCCGGGACCATCGCCGAAATCGGTGAGGGCGTCGAAGATTTCGCGGTTGGCGACCGCGTCGGTATCGGATGGTTCGGCGGTCACTGCAACCACTGCGTGCGCTGCCGCAAGGGCGACTTCATCACCTGCGTGAACATGCAGGTGCCGAGCATGCACTACCCCGGCGGCTATGCCACGTCGGTGACCGCACCGGCCAACGCCCTGGCGCGAATCCCCGACGAATTGTCGTTCGCCGAAGCGGCGCCGATGGGATGTGCGGGGGTCACGACGTACAACGCGTTGCGACACACCCGCGCACTGCCCGGAGACCTGGTCGCGGTGCTCGGGATCGGCGGGCTGGGGCACCTGGGTGTGCAGTTCGCGCGGGCCATGGGGTTTGAGACCGTCGCGATCGGGCGCGGAAAGGACAAGGAGGCCGACGCGCGCGAGCTCGGCGCGCACCACTACGTCGACTCGACCGCGGGCGACGTGAGTGACGCACTGCAGGCGCTCGGCGGCGCGACGGCCGTGTTGGGGACCGCCGGAAACTCGCAGGCGATCGCCCAGACCGTCGGCGGGCTGGCGCCACGCGGCGAGCTCGTCATCATCGGGGTGTCGGCTGACCCGCTGCCCATCAGCCCCGCGCAGTTGATCGCGCCCGCGCTCAGCGTCGTCGGCCACCCGTCGGGCACCGCGCGCGATGTCGAGGAGACCATGCACTTCGCCGTGCTCTCGGGTGTGCGCGCCCGCATCGAGGAACGGCCGCTCGCGGAGGCCTCGGAGGCGTACGCGGCGATGGAGCAGGGCCGGGTCCGGTACCGCGGTGTGCTCACGATGTGAGGGCCCCGCAAGGGGTTACCCGCGTTACAGGCGTTCGATGATCGTGACGTTCGCGGTGCCGCCGCCCTCGCACATCGTCTGCAGGCCGTAGCGCCCACCCGTGCGCTCCAGCTCGTTGAGCATCGTCGCGAACAGTTTCGCGCCCGTGGCGCCGAGCGGATGGCCGAGCGCGATCGCACCGCCGTTGGGATTGACCTTCTCCGGGTCGGCCTTGATCTCCTTCAGCCATGCCATCACGACCGGGGCGAACGCCTCATTGATCTCGACGACATCGATGTCGTCGATGGACAGGCCCGTCCTTTCCAGCGCGTAGCGGGTGGCCGGGATCGGCCCGGTGAGCATGAACACCGGGTCGGCACCGCGCGCGCTGATGTGATGGATCCGCGCGCGGGGCTTGAGTCTGTGATCGGCGACGGCCTGCTCCGACGCGAGCAACACGGCACTGGCACCGTCGGAAATCTGGCTGGCCACCGCGGCGGTGAGCCGGCCGCCGTCGGCAAGGGTCGGCAGCGACGCCATTTTCTCCAGCGATGTCTCACGCGGTCCTTCGTCGACGCTGAAGCCGTTCACCGGCACGATCTCGTTGTCGAAATGTCCTGCCCTGATAGCCGACAACGCCCTCTCATGGCTGGCGAGCGCATACTGTTCCATCTCCGCGCGGGACAGATTCCACCGCTCGGCGATCAGCTCGGCGCCGCGGAATTGCGAGATCTCCTCGTCTCCGTACCGATGGCGCCAGTACTCCGACTCCCCCGTGGGCGACGTGAAACCGAACTCCTTGCCGACCACCATTGCGGACGCGATCGGGATCTGGCTCATGTTCTGCATCCCGCCGGCCAGGATGACATCGGCGGTACCCGACATGATCGCCTGTGCGCCAAACGAAATCGCCTGCTGGCTCGACCCGCATTGACGGTCGACGGTGACGCCCGGCACCTCCTCGGGATAGCCGGCGGCGAGCCAGGCGTTGCGGCCGATGTTGCCGGCTTGCCCGCCGAGCGCATCCACGCAGCCGACTATCACGTCGTCGACCGCTGCCGGATCCACATCGACCCGGTTGAGCAAGCCACGAAACGCGTGCACCCCCAGGTCGATCGGATGTACGGTGGCCAGCCCTCCGTTGCGTTTACCAACGGCGGTACGCACAGCGTCGATGACGTACGCCTCGGACATGTCAGACTCCCTTTAGATTTCCTGCTCGGCTTCGATACCGCCGAGGACGATTGCAAGATACTGGCGACCGACCTGCTCGGCCGTCAGCGGGCCACCGGGGTGATACCAACGTACCGACACCCAGGTGGTGTCCCGGATGAACCGGTACACGAGGTCGACGTCGATGTCGGCACGGAAGTATCCCTGCTTGATGCCCTGCGTGAGAACGTCAACCCACATCTGCCGCTGCTTGCGGTTGAGGTCCTCGACGTAGGAGAACCGCGGCTGTGCCAACAACCGCTTGGCCTCGTCCTGGTAGATCACCACCTGCGCATGCCGGTGCTCGATCGCATCGAACGAGGCCAAGAACAGACCCTTGAACCGCTCCAACGGGTTCGGCTCGGTGTCGATGATGTGCTGATAGCGCTCGAACAACCACTCCAGAAAGCCACGCAGCACCTCATCGACCATCTGCTCCTTGGAGGCGAAATGGTGGTACAGGCTGCCCGAGAGGATGCCGGCCGCATCGGCGATGTCGCGCACCGTGGTGGCGCGCAGGCCGCGTTCGGCGAACATCGTCGCGGCGAGATCCAAAAGCTCGTCTCTTCGACTCCCTGGCTGGCTGATCGACTGGCTCGTCATGGGTGCTGACTCGATACCGAAATCACTTCGCCGGTCAGGTAACTCGAGTAGTCGCTGGCGAGGAATGCGATCGTGGCGGCCACCTCCCACGGCTCGGCGGCGCGGCCGAACGCCTCGCCCTCCGACAACCGATCCAGCAGGTCGGCCGAGCTGGTCTTCTCGAGGAAC
>JAFAWC010000285.1 GCA_019242135.1 Mycobacteriaceae bacterium
GGATCGTCGGGCGACATGTCGCGCCCGACTGTCATCGTCAGCACGGTGTGTTGCAGGACCTCGGTTTTGACCGGAACACGCCGGGGCGGCCCGGTGGTGCCGCTGGTCAGGATGTGCAGGCCGGCCATTGCCAGCGTCGGGTCCGGCTCGGGGCCTGCAGGATCTCTCCTCGCTGTCAGTTCGACATGCGAGGGCAAGAGCACGGCCGCAGCGGTCCCGGCATCTGTAACCGCGTCGGCCACCGGGTCGGTCCAATCCTGCCGGTCGACGAGAACCGCAGGCAGCCGCAGAGTTTCGATGTCGCGGGCGATCGATTGTGGCGATTGATAGGAGTAGATCATCGCCACGGGTCGCCTCTCGGCGACGAAGCCGAGGATGGCGGCCGCATGCGGAAGGCGGTTGCGCACCACCAGACCCACCGGTTCACCCGCCGACAGCCCCGCTTCGCTCAACGCATCGGCGATCGCTTCGATGTAGGAAGTGATCTCGTTACCGGAGTACCACCTCCGCTCGAACTCGATGCACGGCCGATCACCGAAGTGTTGCAGCCGCGCCCAAAGGTTTTCAGCGAAATCTCGTCCATGAGACGGCAGTCCATCCATCACGCCTATCACCTAACCGCCGGATCAGTATTGCGTGGAGCCCTGGTCGACAGCAATCCGCGCCGCGGTGACGTTGCGCGATTCGTCGCTCGCCAGCCAGCACACGGCATCGGCAATGTCTTCGGGTTGCGCCACCCAACTCGGCAGGAACGGCGTCAGCACGTTCGCCAGCTGCGGATTACCCTCGGTGGCCGCGGCTAACTGAGCCACCATGTCGCCGCCTCCCATCGCGGTGTCGACCGGTCCCGGGTGCACGCTGTTGACGCGGATCGAGTGCTTGCCCAACTCGGCGGCGAACGCGCGGGCCATCCCGGTGGTCGCGTGCTTGCTGGCGGTGTAGTGAATCATGAACGGCTGCATCTTGATACCCGCGGCGGAGCTGATCAGGATGATCGACCCGCCCCGGCCGCCGTCGATGATTTTCTGTGCGCCCGCCATCACGGTGTTCCAGGTACCCGTGACGTTGATGTCGATCACGTCGCGGAAGTCATCGGGCGTGATGTCGTTCCACGCCTGGGGGGCGCAGATCCCGGCGTTGGCGACGATGATGTCGAGCCGCCCGAGCGCGGCGAAACCTTCTGCGACGGCGGCCCGCAGGCCGTCGATATCACGGGTGTCGACGACGGATGCCACGATCCGGCGGCCGGCAGCCTCCACCAGCCGCGCGGTTTCGGTCAACTCTTCTGGAGTCGCGGGGTTGTACGGAACACACGGCGGCAGCTCGCCCGCGATGTCGACGGCGATGATGTCGGCGCCCTCGGTGGCCATGCGCACCGCATGCGCGCGACCCTGGCCTCGTGCCGCGCCGGTGATGAACGCCACACTGCCCGCCAGCCGACCGCTCATGACCTGGCCGCCCTCACGAGCCCGCCGCCGATGATCAGCCGCTGAATCTCACTCGTGCCTTCGTAAAGGCGCAACAACCGAACGTCTCGGTAGATCCGTTCCGCGGCGACCCCGTGTATGTATCCGCTGCCTCCGTGGATCTGGACGGCGAGATCGGCGACCTTGCCTGCCATTTCGGTGCAGAACAGTTTCGCCGCCGACGGCGCGATCCTGCGGTCCTCGTTGGTCAGCCACAGCCGCGCAGCCTCGCGGGCCAGGGCCCGTCCCGCCATCACACCGGTCTGCTGATCGGCGATCATCGCCTGCACGAGCTGAAACTGCCCGATCGGCGTGCCGCCCTGAGTTGCCGTTGCGGCGTAGGCCACCGATTCGTCAAGCGCGCGCTGAGCCGCTCCGACGGCGAGGGCCGCGATGTGGATGCGCCCCCGCGCCAGCGATGTCATCGCCGCCCGGTATCCGATGTCTTCGCTGCCCCCCACCAGAGCGCCCGCGGGAACGCGAACGTCGGTGAAATTCACATCCGCCGTCCATGCCCCCTCCTGGCCCATCTTTGCGTCCTTGGCTCCGACCTCGATCCCGGCGGCGTCGGCCGGGACCAGGAACACCGCGATTCCGGGGCCCTTGTCATCGGCTGGTCGAGTGCGTGCGAACACCACGAACAGCTGTGCGGCGGGGGCGTTGGTGATGAAGCGCTTCTGTCCCGAGATAGACCAGCCCTCATCATCGCGAATCGCCTTGGTGCGTATACCCGACGGGTTTGACCCTGCACCGGGTTCGGTGAGCGCGAAGGACGCGACGACGTCGCCGGAGGCCATGCCCTCGAGCCAGCGAGCCTTCTGCTCGTCGGTGCCGAAGCCGACCAGAACCTGGCCGGCGATGCCATTGTTAGTGCCGAACATCGAACGCAGCGCGAGGGAGGTATAGCCGAGCTCGATCGCCATCTCGACGTCTTGCACCACATTCAGGCCCAGCCCGCCCCACTCCTGCGGGATCGCGTAGCCGAACAGTCCCATCTTCTTCGCATGGTCACGGATGTCGTCCGGAGCAA
>JAFAWC010000389.1 GCA_019242135.1 Mycobacteriaceae bacterium
TTATAGCCCCCGCGCCCGCTCGTGTCCGTGGGTATACATCGCCCGTAGATCACGCCGTTACCGATAGCGCGGCAGCGCCTAATGATGATGGCCAACAACGCGTTCGTTGCGGGGTGCGTGAACGCACCGCGGCAGTTCCTTCGCGGCGACCAGTTCGTCCAGTGCGTCACGGCGTGTAGCTAGTAGCTCAGGGACCGCCTCGCCAATGTTCGATGCGGTGATGGTCGGGGGTGAAACCGTGCTTCACGCCCCACAGGACAGCCTGAGTCCGGCTGCCGACTTCGATCTTGCGGTAGATCGTGCGGATGTAAGACTTCACAGTGTTAGGGCTCAGATATGTCAGCGCCGCGACCTCGGCATTGCTCTTGCCCTGCGTAA
Source organism: Mycobacteriaceae bacterium (assembly GCA_019242135.1). Taxonomy (GTDB): domain Bacteria; phylum Actinomycetota; class Actinomycetes; order Mycobacteriales; family Mycobacteriaceae; genus Mycobacterium. The sequence goes on from JAFAWC010000389.1 coordinate 379, forward strand.
TGAGGGCCAGGATCTCCGACTCCCGATCGCTGAGCCCTTCGCCTCGGCCGGGCCAATCAAGCCCCACGGCGCTGCGCGCCCGCGGCGGAACACTGCTTATCACCGTCTCGCCGGCATGCACGGCCTCTAATGCGGCGACCAATTCTCGCGCCGGTAACGTTTTTGACAGATAGCCGTGCACTCCCTGCTGGCGGGCAGTGCGAATAAGGTGCGGCTGAAAGTTCCAGGTGTAGACCACGACGCGGCGCGCGCGGGGGTTCGCAACGAGAACCGCGATATGTTCGTGATCCGATTCCGGCTGGGCGAAAGAGTCGTACAGCGCGATGTCGACCCCGTCGACAACAGGCTCGTTCGAGTCGAGCTCGGCGATGACCACCCGGTCGCGGTACTGATTGAACATGTTCGCGACGCCCATCACCACCACGTCGTAGTCGTCGACTAGGGCCACGGTGATCGGCTTGCGCTCAGATGCGGCCACCCTGTGAAGCTACCTCCTTATGGGTGTAGTTGAACCCTCCTTAAGGGTGTTGACTGTTGCAACGTCGGGCATCCGGTCGTGACAGCGGCAACGACGTGGGCCAGCGCGCTGAGCTGTCGGCAGCGCGTGACTAGCTTCCTGACCCGCGTGACCGGACGACTCGACTGCACGCCCTTCGCTCGCACCTGCGTCCGTACGACGATGTCGTCGGTTATGCGGGGCGAGCACGCACCAGAGCCAGCACGTCGGACCCGAACTGTTCGAGTTTGCGTGCGCCGATGCCCGGAATGGCCACCAGCGCGGCGTCGTCGGCGGGCAGCTGCTCGGCGATCGCGATCAGCGTGTTGTCGGTGAAGACCACGAACGCGGGCACCGCCATCGCGCTGGCGGTGCGCAGTCGCCACTCCTTGAGCTGCTTGAGGAGTTCCTCGTCGATCTCGGCGGGGCATTTCTCACAGCGGCGCAACACGATCGCGGCCGGCGTGGTAAGCCCGGCGTTGCAAATCCGGCAGCGCGGCGCCGAACCGCGCGGTCGGCGCGGCTTGTGCCGTGCGACGGCATCGATTCCGGCCTGCGGCGCGATGCCTGCCAAGAACCGCGACGGCCGTCGGTTCTGCCGACCACCGGCGGAGCGCGACAGCGCCCAGCTGAGCGCTAAATGCACACGCGCCCTGGTGATTCCGACGTAGAGCAGACGACGCTCCTCTTCCACGGCTTCACTGTCGGGACCGTGGGCCAGAGCGTGCGAGATGGGCAGCGTGCCGTCGGCCAGCCCGACGAGGAACACCGCGTCCCATTCGAGGCCTTTCGCCGCGTGCAGGGAAGCGAGCGTGACACCTTGCACGACCGGCGGATGCCGCGCGTCTGCCCGCTGCCGGAGCTCCGCGACAAGCGCGCGCATGTCGAGCGAAGGCCGTTGCGCCACTTCGTCGTCGACGAGCTCGGCGAGCGCCACCAGGGCTTCCCAGCGCTCGCGGGCCCTGGTCCCCGACGGGGGTTCCGCGGACAGCCCCAGCGGCTCGAGCAGTTGGCGGACCGCCGACGGCAGGTCTGCGCCCGACGCGTCGGCGCCCCTCTCCGCGGCACGCTGCAGCGCCAGCAGTGCCTGCCGGATCTCCTGGCGGCTGAAGAACCCCTCCCCGCCGCGCACCTGGAACGCGACGCCCGCCTCGGTCAACGCCTCCTCATACACTTCCGATTGCGCGTTGATCCGGTACAGCACCGCGATTTCCGAAGCCGGCGTTCCGCTTTCGATGAGCCGGGTGATTTTCTTCGCGACGGCGGCCGCCTCGGCGACCTCATCGGAATGTTCGGCGAACGTCGGCCGCGGACCGGGGTCACGCTGGCCGACGAGGTGCAGCTTGCTGCCTGCCACCCGGCCGCGGGCGGCCGCGATCACCTGATTGGCCAGCGACACCACCTGCGGGGTGGACCGGTAGTCGCGCTCCAGGCGCACCACGGTGGCCTCGGGGAACTGCCGGGAGAAGTCGAGCAGGAACTTCGGCGAGGCCCCGGTGAACGAGTAGATGGTCTGGTTGGCGTCGCCGACGACGGTCAGGTCGTCGCGATCGCCCAGCCACGCCGACAGCACGCGCTGCTGCAGCGGCGTGACGTCCTGGTACTCGTCGACGACGAAGCAGCGATAGCGATCCCGGAACTCCTCGGCCACCGCGGCGTCGTTCTCGATGGCGGCCGCCGTGTGCAGCAGCAGGTCGTCGAAGTCGAGCAGCGTCACCGATTCGTCGCGGACCTTCAGCGCCTCGTAGGCGGAGTAGACGGC
>JAFAWC010000519.1 GCA_019242135.1 Mycobacteriaceae bacterium
GACAGCTGAATCACGGAGAGCACCGACCGCGGGTCGGAGCTGGCCAGGATCACCCCCGCCGAGGCGATCGCCACGTCGGTGCCCGCGCCGATCGCGATGCCGACGTCGGCCTGCGCGAGCGCCGGTGCGTCGTTCACCCCGTCGCCCACCATCGCGACTTTTAGCCCCTCGGCCTGCAGTTCGCTGACCTTCGAAGACTTCTCCTGCGGGCGCACCCCTGCGAAGACACGGTCGATGCCGAGCGAGGCCGCCACCGATGCGGCGACCGTGGGTGCGTCCCCGGTGATCATCACGACCCGGATGCCGAGCCGGTGCAGCGCGTCGACCGCCTGTCGGGACTCCGGCCGCACCGCGTCGGCAAGCTTGACTGCGCCGATCACCACTCCGTCCGCGACAACATGCAGCACGATCGCGCCCTCCGTGCGCCACTCCGCCGCCGCGGGCAGCTCAGCCAACCCAGCCTGCTCGAGCAGGCGAGGCCCCCCGACCTGCACGGTGCGTCCGCTGACCACCGCCGTGACTCCGACCGCCGGCGACGACGAGAAGTTCGAGGACGGCGGCACGTGCAGGCCGCGGCCCCGTGCGGCGTCGACGATCGCGCGGGCCAGTGGGTGTTCGCTGTCGGATTCGGCCGCCGCGGCCAGCGCCATCGCGTCGTCGTCCGAACCGTGGGCGGCCGCCACGGCGGCGACGGTGGGTGAGCCCTTCGTCAACGTGCCGGTCTTGTCGAACAGCATCGCGCTGACCGTGCGCATGCTCTCCAACGCGAGCCGGTCCTTGACCAACACCCCGCCGCGGGCCGCGCGTTCGGTGGCGATCGAGACCACAAGCGGGATGGCCAGTCCCAGTGCATGCGGGCACGCGATCACCAGCACCGTGATCGTGCGCATCACCGCCACATCTGCATGACCAAGAACGACACCCCACACGGTCACGGTCACGATGGCCGACCCGAGCGCAAACCAGAACAGCCAGCCCGCCGCGACATCGGCCAGCCGCTGCGCCCGCGAGGATGAGTTCTGAGCCTCGGCGACCAGCCTGGCGATGCCCGCCAACGCCGTGTCGTCGCCGACCGCGGTGACCCTGACACGCAGGCCCGAGTCGGTGGCGACGGTACCGGCCACCACACGGTCGCAGGGGCCGCGGCCCACCGGCCGCGACTCTCCTGTCACCATCGACTCATCCACGGCGGCAACGCCGTCGGTGATTTCACCGTCGGCCGGGATGCTGCCACCGGGGCGCACCACCACGAGGTCGCCGACCCGCAACTCCGTCGGCGGCACAGCGACCAGCGTGTCGCCGTCCACCCGTTCGGCTTCGTCGGGAAGCAGGGTCGCGAGTGAGTCGAGCGCGGAACTGGTCTGTGCCAGCGACCGCATCTCGATCCAGTGCCCGAGCAGCATGATCACGATGAGCAGCGCCAGCTCCCACCAGAAGTCGAGCTGACGGCCGAGAACACCGAGGCTCGCGCCCCACGACGACACGAACGCCACCGAGATCGCCAGGCCGATCAAAAACATCATCCCGGCTGCGCGGGAACGGATTTCGCTCACTGCGCCGGACAAAAACGGTCGCCCGCCCCACACGAACATCACCGTGCCGAGCACCGGCGAGACCCACCTCAACCCGGTTATGTCGGGAATGCGGTAGCCGATAACCATCGCGAACATTCCCGAGGCCGCCACCGTCGGGATGGCCAGCACCAGCATCAACCAGAACAACCGGCGGTACTGTGCGACGTGGTCGCCGTGACCACCGCACCCGGCCTGTCCTGCGTGCGCGGGCGCCGGGGCCTTCACGTGCACGTCGGTCATGCCCGTCACTATACCCCATGGGGGTATCAGGCCACGGCGCCCTGATACCAGCGATGACGCGAAGCCCGGCGTCACAAAAATCAGGATTGATCGTCGACAGCTAGCATCCGCTTCATGCTGGCTTCGCTGCGTTCGTCAGCCAGCAGAGCGAGGCAGTGGGTCGGGACGTCGATCGGTCGCGCGGGCTACCTGCGTAAGTGGCTGACGCTCGGCATCACGATCGGCGTCATCGCCGGGCTGGGGGCGGTGGTCTTCTACCTGGCCCTCGGCTACGCGGGTCGTTTTCTGCTCGGCTATTTGGCCAACTATCACGTCCCCCAGGCCGCGGGCGACGGCGGCAGCCCCGGGTCTCCCGGTTACACCAGGCCGTGGGCCATCCCGCTGGTCACATTCGGCGGGGCTCTGGTGTCGGCGCTGCTAGTCGCGAAATTCGCGCCGGAGGCCGAGGGGCACGGCACCGACAGCGCCATCGAGGC
>JAFAWC010000554.1 GCA_019242135.1 Mycobacteriaceae bacterium
CCGACGAGATCCACTACCTGACCGCCGACGAGGAGGACCGCCACGTCGTGGCGCAGGCCAACTCGCCGATCGACGACGACGGTCGGTTCACCGAGCCGCGAGTGCTGGTGCGCCGCAAGGGCGGCGAGGTCGAGTACGTCAGCTCGGCCGAGGTGGACTACATGGACGTGTCCCCGCGCCAGATGGTGTCGGTGGCCACCGCGATGATCCCGTTCCTCGAGCACGACGACGCCAACCGCGCGTTGATGGGCGCCAACATGCAGCGTCAGGCCGTGCCGCTGGTGCGCAGTGAGGCACCGCTCGTGGGCACCGGAATGGAACTGCGCGCCGCGATCGACGCGGGCGACGTAGTGGTCGCCGACAAGGGCGGCGTGATCGAGGAGGTTTCGGCCGACTACATCACCGTGATGGCCGACGACGGCACCCGGCACAGCTACCAGTTGCGCAAGTTCGCCAGGTCCAACCACGGCACCTGCGCGAACCAGCGTCCCATCGTCGACGCCGGCGCGCGGGTGGAGGCCGGACAGGTGATCGCCGACGGGCCGTGCACCGACAACGGTGAGATGGCGCTCGGCAAGAACCTGCTGGTCGCGATCATGCCGTGGGAGGGCCACAACTACGAGGACGCGATCATCCTGTCCAATCGGCTCGTCGAGGAGGACATCCTCACCTCGATCCACATCGAGGAGCACGAGATCGATGCGCGCGACACCAAGCTCGGCGCCGAGGAGATCACCCGCGACATCCCGAACGTGTCCGATGAGGTGCTCGCGGACCTCGACGAGCGCGGCATCGTGCGGATCGGTGCCGAGGTGCGCGACGGCGACATTCTGGTCGGCAAGGTCACCCCGAAGGGTGAGACCGAGCTGACACCCGAGGAGCGGCTGCTTCGCGCGATCTTCGGCGAGAAGGCCCGCGAGGTTCGCGACACCTCACTGAAGGTGCCCCACGGCGAGTCCGGCAAGGTGATCGGAGTCCGGATGTTCAGCCGCGACGAGGACGACGAGCTGGCCGCCGGTGTCAACGAGCTGGTCCGGGTCTACGTCGCCCAGAAGCGCAAGATCTCCGACGGTGACAAGCTGGCTGGCCGCCACGGCAACAAGGGCGTGATCGGCAAGATCCTGCCCGTGGAGGACATGCCGTTCCTTCCGGACGGCACGCCGGTGGACATCATCTTGAACACCCACGGTGTGCCGCGACGGATGAACATCGGCCAGATCCTGGAGACCCACCTCGGGTGGGTGGCCAAGAGCGGCTGGAAGGTCGACGGCAAGCCGGACTGGGCGGCCAGGCTGCCCGACGAGCTGCTCACGGCCGGGCCGGAGACCATCGTGTCGACGCCGGTGTTCGACGGTGCACGCGAGGAGGAGTTGCAGGGCTTGCTGTCCTCGGTGCAGCCGAACCGCGACGGCGAGGTGCTCGTCGACCCCGACGGTAAGGCGATGCTCTACGACGGGCGCAGCGGCGAACCGTTCCCTTACCCCGTGACGGTCGGGTACATGTACATCCTCAAGCTGCACCACCTGGTGGACGACAAGATCCACGCCCGCTCCACCGGGCCGTACTCGATGATCACCCAGCAGCCGCTGGGCGGTAAGGCCCAGTTCGGTGGTCAGCGATTCGGCGAGATGGAGTGCTGGGCCATGCAGGCCTACGGCGCGGCCTACACGCTGCAGGAGCTGTTGACCATCAAATCCGACGACACCGTCGGCCGGGTCAAGGTGTACGAGGCAATCGTCAAGGGCGAGAACATCCCCGAGCCCGGTATCCCCGAGTCGTTCAAGGTGCTGCTCAAGGAACTGCAGTCGCTGTGCCTGAACGTCGAGGTGCTGTCGAGCGACGGCGCCGCGATCGAGATGCGCGACGGCGACGACGAAGACCTCGAGCGTGCCGCGGCGAACTTGGGAATCAACTTGTCCCGCAATGAATCTGCATCCGTAGAAGATCTCGCGTGATCTTCAGTGTTTAATTCTGCTAGTCCCGAAAGGGGAAAGGGAGTTACGTGTTAGACGTCAACTTCTTCGATGAACTCCGCATCGGCCTGGCCACCGCCGACGACATCCGGCAGTGGTCCTTCGGCGAGGTCAAGAAGCCGGAGACCATCAACTACCGCACGCTCAAGCCGGAGAAGGACGGCCTGTTCTGCGAGAAGATCTTCGGACCGACTCGCGACTGGGAGTGCTACTGCGGCAAGTACAAGCGCGTCCGCTTCAAGGGCATCATCTGCGAGCGGTGCGGCGTCGAGGTGACCCGCGCCAAGGTGCGCCGCGAGCGGATGGGCCACATCGAACTGGCGGCGCCCGTCACGCACATCTGGTACTTCAAGGGCGTGCCCAGCCGACTCGGCTACCTGCTCGACCTGGCCCCCAAGGATCTCGAGAAGATCATCTACTTCGCGGCCTACGTCATCACCGAAGTCGACGATGAGATGCGCCACAACGAGATGTCCACTCTCGAAGCCGAGATGGAGGTCGAGAAGAAGACCCTCGAGGACCAGCGCGACGCCGATCTGGAAGTCCGCGCGCAAAAGCTGGAGGCCGACCTCAAGGAACTCGAAGAGGAGGGCGCCAAATCCGACGTGCGGCGAAAGGTCCGCGACGGTGGCGAGCGTGAGATGCGCCAGATCCGCGACCGTGCCCAGCGCGAGCTGGCCCGGCTGGAGGAGATCTGGACGACGTTCGCCAAGCTGGCGCCCAAGCAGCTGATCGTCGACGAGGTGCTGTACCGCGAACTCGTCGACCGCTACGGCGAGTACTTCACGGGTTCGATGGGTGCCGAGGCGATCCAGAAGCTGATCGAGAGCTTCGACATCGACGCCGAGGCCGACGGACTGCGTGAGGTCATCCGAAACGGTAAGGGGCAGAAGAAGCTTCGTGCTCTCAAGCGACTCAAAGTGGTGGCCGCGTTCCAGCAGTCCGGCAATTCGCCGATGGGTATGGTGCTCGATGCGGTGCCAGTGATCCCGCCAGAGCTGCGCCCGATGGTCCAGCTCGATGGCGGCCGGTTCGCGACCAGCGACCTCAATGATCTGTACCGCCGCGTGATCAACCGCAACAACCGCCTCAAGAGGCTGATCGATCTCGGTGCGCCCGAGATCATCGTCAACAACGAGAAGCGGATGCTGCAGGAGTCGGTGGACGCGCTGTTCGACAATGGCCGCCGCGGCCGGCCCGTCACGGGGCCGGGCAACCGTCCGCTGAAGTCGCTGTCAGATCTGCTCAAGGGCAAGCAGGGCCGGTTCCGGCAGAACCTGCTGGGAAAGCGCGTCGACTACTCGGGCCGATCGGTCATCGTGGTCGGCCCGCAGCTCAAGCTGCACCAGTGCGGGCTGCCCAAGCTGATGGCCCTGGAGCTGTTCAAGCCGTTCGTGATGAAGCGGCTCGTCGACCTGAACCACGCGCAGAACATCAAGAGCGCCAAGCGGATGGTGGAGCGTCAGCGTCCGCAGGTGTGGGATGTGCTCGAAGAGGTCATCGGTGAGCACCCGGTGTTGTTGAACAGGGCGCCGACGCTGCACCGGTTGGGTATCCAGGCGTTCGAGCCGATGCTGGTGGAAGGCAAGGCGATTCAGCTGCATCCGCTGGTGTGTGAGGCCTTCAACGCCGACTTCGACGGCGACCAGATGGCGGTTCACCTGCCGCTGTCGGCCGAGGCGCAGGCCGAGGCCCGCATCCTGATGCTGTCGTCCAACAACATCTTGTCGCCGGCGTCGGGCAAGCCGCTGGCCATGCCACGGCTGGACATGGTGACCGGGCTGTTCTACCTGACCACCAAGGTCGCCGGCGATCTCGGCGAATACGCACCGGCCACCAAGGACCGGCCCGAGTCGGGGGTCTACAGCTCACCGGCCGAGGCGATCATGGCGATGGACCGGGGCGCACTGTCGGTGCGGGCGCGCATCAAAGTCCGGCTGACGCAGCTGCGTCCCCCGGTCGAACTGGAGTCCGAGCTGTTCGGCGAGGCGGGTTGGTCAGCGGGTCAGCCGTGGACGATCGAGACCACGCTGGGCCGGGTGCTGTTCAACGAGCTGATGCCGCGCGGGTATCCGTTCATCAACGAGCAGATGCACAAGAAGGTGCAGGCGCGGATCATCAACGATCTCGCCGAGCGCTACCCGATGATCGTGGTCGCGCAGACCGTGGACAAGCTCAAGGACGCCGGCTTCTACTGGGCCACCCGGTCGGGGGTCACCGTGTCGATGGCCGACGTGCTGGTGCCCCCGGAGAAGGGCGAGATCCTGGAGCGCTACGAAAAGGAAGCCGACGGGATCGAAAAGAAGTACCAGCGCGGCGCACTCAACCACCAGGAGCGCAACGAGGCGCTGGTGAAGATCTGGCAGGACGCCACCGAGGAGGTCGGCGAGGCGTTGCGGTCGCACTACCCCGACGACAACCCGATCATCACGATCGTCGAGTCGGGCGCGACGGGCAACTTCACCCAGACCCGGACGCTGGCCGGGATGAAGGGCCTGGTGACCAATCCGAAGGGGGAGTTCATCCCACGCCCGATCAAGTCCTCGTTCCGCGAGGGCCTGACCGTGCTGGAGTACTTCATCAACACCCACGGCGCGCGAAAAGGCCTGGCCGACACTGCGTTGCGGACCGCGGACTCGGGTTATCTGACCCGCCGTCTGGTCGACGTGTCGCAGGACGTGATCGTGCGCGAACACGACTGCGGTACCGAACGCGGCATCACCGTTCGGCTCGCCGAGCCAGGCCTCGACGGTCCGGTCAAGGACCAGTACGTCGAAACCTCCGCCTACGCGCGGACGTTGGCCGAGGACGCGGTTGACAAGGGCCATGTGCTCGTCGAGAAGGGCCACGATCTCGGTGACCCGGCGATCGATCTGCTGCTGGAGAACGGCATTTCGGCGGTGCGGGTGCGCTCGGTGCTCACCTGCGCCAGTGCCAACGGCGTGTGCGCGATGTGCTATGGCCGTTCGATGGCCACCGGCAAGCTGGTCGACATCGGCGAGGCGGTGGGCATCGTCGCCGCCCAGTCGATCGGCGAGCCCGGCACCCAGCTGACGATGCGCACGTTCCACCAGGGCGGGGTCACCGGCGGTCAGGACATCACCGGTGGTCTGCCCCGGGTGCAGGAGCTGTTCGAGGCTCGCGTGCCGCGGGATAAGGCGCCGATCGCCGAGGTGTCCGGTCGGGTCCGCGTCGAGGAGGGTGAGAAGTTCTACAAGGTCACCATCACTCCCGACGACGGAAGCGAGGAAGTGGCCTACGACAAGCTGTCCCGTCGGCAGCGGCTCAAGGCCGTCACCCATGAGGACGGCACGGAGGGCCTGCTGCGCGACGGCGACCACGTCGAAGTCGGCGATCAGCTGATGGAAGGCTCGGCCGATCCGCACGAGGTGCTGCGCGTGCAGGGGCCGCGCGAGGTGCAGCTACACCTCGTCCACGAGGTCCAGGAGGTGTATCGCGCGCAGGGCGTGTCGATCCACGACAAGCACATCGAGGTGATCGTCCGGCAGATGCTGCGGCGGGTGACCATCATCGATTCGGGCAGCACGGAGTTTCTGCCCGGCTCGCTGACGGAGCGCTCGGAGTTCGAGGCCGAGAACCGCCGGGTGGTGGCCGAGGGCGGCGAGCCCGCGGCCGGCCGCCCGGTGTTGATGGGCATCACGAAGGCGTCGCTTGCCACCGACTCGTGGCTGAGCGCGGCGTCGTTCCAGGAGACCACCCGGGTGCTGACCGACGCGGCGATCAACTGCCGCAGCGACAAGCTCAACGGTCTGAAGGAGAACGTGATCATCGGCAAGCTGATCCCGGCCGGCACCGGCATCAACCGGTACCGCAACATCCAGGTGCAGCCGACCGAGGAAGCCCGCGCCGCCGCGTACACGATCCCGTCGTACGAGGACCAGTACTACAGCCCCGACTTCGGCCAGAGCACCGGTGCCGCGGTTCCCCTGGACGACTACGGCTACAGCGACTACCGGTAGTCACCAAGAAAGCCCCCGCGGCCGCGGGGGCTTTCTTGGTGCTGAGGTTCTGTCCGTACCGTGAAGCAAATGACGGTCCGGTTGATCGCCGTGCTGGCCGCGGTGGTGGGGCTCGCGGGCTGCTCGTGGTCCCCCCGCGGCACGGCGCAGCCGACCACCGCGTTCCCCGACGGAAGCAGCCTGCACACTATCAACGTCGGCGGCGTGGACCGGTCATACCGGGTCCACAAGCCGGCCGGACTGCCAACAGCCGCACCACTCGTGGTGATGCTGCACGGGGGGTTCGGCAGCGGTGAGCAGGCCGAAAGAGCGTACGGCTGGGATCAATTGGCGGACAGCGAGAAATTCGTGGTGGCCTATCCCGACGGTGTCGCCAGGGCCTGGAATGTGCACGGGTGCTGCGGGCGCCCCAGCCGCGACGACATCGACGACGTCGCATTCATCACCGCGACGGTCGACGAGATCAGCCGCGGCGTCGGCATCGACCGCTCCCGCATCTATGCGACCGGCATCAGCAACGGCGGCATGATGAGCTACACGCTGGCCTGCAACAGCGGGGTGTTCGCCGCGATCGGCCCCGACTCGGCTACGCAGCTCGACCCGTGCGGATCGCCGCACCCGACGTCGGTCATGCACATCCACGGCACCGCGGACCGGCTGATCCGCTACGAGGGGGGGCGGGGAGAAGGCGTCGCGCACGTCGACGGGCCACCCGTGCCCGATCTGAACGCGTTCTGGCGCAACGTCGATCAGTGCGGTGCCCCGGTCGTCGTTGCAGACGGGCCTCTCACCACGTCCACCGCGGACTGTGCCGCTAACCGCAGTGTCGTGCTCGTCACGGTCGACGGCGGCGGTCACGAATGGCCGTCGTTCGCGACACAGAAACTGTGGGAATTCTTCGCGGCCCACCCGCGGTGACCCCGCGCCGACCGACACCGTCCCCGCAAGGCTATTACGCATATTGTGCGGCTGTCGAAAAAATGTAACACTGCGGTATGCCTGACACGCACACCGTCACCAACCAGGTTCCGCCCCTGGAGAACTACAACCCCGCCACTTCGCCGGT
>JAFAWC010000559.1 GCA_019242135.1 Mycobacteriaceae bacterium
GCTGCGGGCCGACATGACCGCTCGCGCAACGGCCAAGCTGCTGGCCTTCATGCGTTCCCGCGGCTACACGTCGGCGTACCCCCATCGCGATGGCGCGATGATGCCCGAAAAGTTGGCGTGGGACCTCGAGGCCGGCTACGTCCGGCGCAACCTGCATGCGCTGCCCAGGTCGGGCACCAAGCGGCCGTGGAATGTACGGCAGAACTATTTCGCCGACGCGATCGAGTATCGCTTCGACCGGATCACCGAGGCCATGGTCTTCGGGTCCGCCCCGCGCAGCGCGTGAACTTCGCGAGATCACACTTGAACCCGGCCGTCCTGCCTAAGGTGGCACGCATGACACCTGCCAGTCGCCAACCCTGTGTCGTCGTGCTCGGTGGGGGCTCCTGGGGCACCACCGTGGCCTCTATCGCAGCCCGCCGCGCTGAAACCCTGCAATGGGTGCGCTCCGCCGAGACCGCGCAGGACATCAACGAGCGCCACCGCAACCTGCGTTATCTGGGCGACGAGGTCGAGCTGACGCCGAGCCTGGCGGCCACCACCGACTTCGAGAAGGCCGCCGACAGCGCCGACGTGGTCGTGATGGCGGTCCCGTCGCACAGCTTCCGCAGCGTGCTGACCGATCTGAGCGCGTCGCTGCGGCCCTGGGTGCCGATCATCTCGCTGGTGAAGGGTCTCGAGCAGGGCACCAGCCTGCGCATGTCGCAGATCGTCGAGGAGGTCATGCCCGGGCACCCCGCCGGCATCCTCGCCGGGCCGAACATCGCGCGGGAGGTCGCTCAGGGATACGCGGCCGCCGCGGTGATGGCGATGCCGGACCAGCACCTTTCGACGCGGCTGGCACAGATGTTCCGCACCCAGCGGTTCCGCGTGTACACCACCGACGACGTCATCGGGGTCGAGATGGCCGGTGCGTTGAAGAACGTCTACGCGATCGCCACCGGGATGGGCTACTCGCTGGGCATCGGCGAAAACACCCGCGCGTTGGTGATTGCGCGTTCACTTCGCGAGATGACCAAGCTCGGCACGGCGATGGGAGGAGAACCGGAAACGTTCCCCGGGCTGGCCGGGCTCGGAGATCTGATCGTCACGTGCACCAGCCCGCGCAGCCGCAACCGCCACGTCGGCGAGCAGCTCGGTGCGGGCAAGCCCATCGACGAGATCATCGCCTCGATGGACCAGGTCGCCGAGGGCGTCAAGGCCGCCAGTGTGATCATGGAGCTCGCCGAGCGCTACGGGGTGCACATGCCGATCGCTCGCGAGGTCGACGGTGTCATCAACCATGGCCACACGGTCGACGATGCCTATCGCGGGTTGGCGGCCGAAACGCCCGGCCACGAGATTCACGGCGCGGGTTTCTAACTAGCCGGTGAAGCTGCCCGCCGGGCTCAGCACGAAGCCGTGTTGGCTTCCGTTGTTCACGCACACCGTCGCCCCGCTCGCATCGATCGCGCAGCTGATGTTGCGATAGCTCAGCCGCGTCTGCGGCGGCAGCTGCTTCACCGGACCGGCGACCGCGTACAACGGTGCCGCGGAGTTGGCGAACGCGGGCTGCTCGGCGCCCACCCCGCTCACCAGGTTGGCTCCCTCCGGTGCGGCCGGGATCGGCCCACTGCAGCCGTAGGCGTTGCGCCCCTTGTCGATCACACATGTCAGGCCGTTCGGCGTCCCGAAGGCGTACCACGCCCCGTCCAACACGGTGAAGTCAACGGGCGAGATCGGCGGGTAAATGTTGACGTTGGGCAGCGTCGTGGTGGTGGCAATGGGGTTGGGCGGAGGGTCGTCGGCCCAGGCGAAAGGCGACGCCGCGATCAGCGCAGCGCCGACGGCGCACGCGACTGGGGCCAGCATCTTGCTCGGCACGGAATCGAACCCTACCTCTCGGGCGGGCGAAGCGACGGGGGAAGACACTCTCGGGCGAGCGAAGCTACGGGAGAAGATAGGGCTACGGCGGCGACACGCCCGGCGCACGCACCACCATCGGCACCGCCGGGAAGTAACTGGCCATCTCCGAGCGGGATTTACGCAGCGCCGCGGTCCCGTAGCCCTTCTGCCGATGGTCGGGGTGAATCCACACCCGCACGTTCACCTCACCTCCGGTGAGCTCGCCGAACACCATGCCCACCTTGTCGGTTCCGATGATGGCGACCAGCCAAATCGCGTCCTCCGCGTCGATGCGCCCCACTCCGGAGCGGATTTCGTCGTCGAGAGGGCCCGCCGGTCCCCCCGAGCCATCGCCGGCGAGGTGCATGTCCTCGGTCCGCGCGGCGAAGATGTCCCGGTCGAACTGGCTTATGAACGGCCGCAGGGTGAGCTCCTCTCCGGAGCTCGCCGGCCGCTCGATGAGCGTGAAGGTCAGCTTCTTGTTGAGGTCCTCCAGCTCGTCGGCGATCTTGCGGCGCGAATCCCTCGTCAGCTTGTCGAACGACATTCCCATCACCGCTTCGCCGCCCAGGCGTGTGGTGCCGAGCAGCTGTGCGATGGCATCGACTGCGGCGGCCCGATCGTCGGCCTCGACGATCGCGTCGAGCACTTCATGACGGCGTTCGAGGGCGTTGACGAGGGCATCTGCGATTTCGCGACGAGCCGCGGCCCGATCGTGGTCGATCATCGTCTAAGCCTAATGGGCTGTCCCAGCGACCATCAGGGCAGCGGTCGGCGCTTACCGCCGCGATTGCATCGCTGGCGGTCGGGCCTCGCGGGACAGCAAATCAGTATCCGCGAGCCATCGCCTCGAGCCGCCTGATCCGGTTCTCGATGGGCGGATGCGTGGAGAACAACGACACGAACCGCTCGCCGGACCGGAATGGGCTGGCAATCATCAGGTGCGACTCGCTGGCCAGCTTCGGCTCCGGCGGCAGCGGCGCGGCCTGCACACCTGCGGCGATCTTGTGCAGCGCGGATGCCAACGCCAGCGGATCACCGGTCAGCTCGGCCCCGGACTGGTCGGCCTGGTATTCCCTCGACCGCGACACCGCGAGCCGAACAATCGTCGCCGCGATCGGACCCAGCAACGAAACCAGCAGCAGCGCAAACGGATTCGCGCCGTCGCGGTTGCCGCCGAACATGGTCATGATCATCGCCAGGTTCGCCAGACCCGAGACCACCGCGGCCAGCGCGCCCGCGACACAGGAGATCAAGATGTCGCGGTTGTAGACGTGCGACAGTTCATGGCCAAGTACCGCGCGCAGCTCACGCTCTTTCAAAATTGCCAGGATCCCCGTCGTGCAGCACACCGCGGCGTTGCGGGGATTGCGGCCTGTCGCGAACGCATTCGGGTTCGCGGTGTCGCTGATGTACAGCCGTGGCATCGGCTGATGGGCCGTGGTCGCCAGCTCCCGCACGATCTTGTGCATCACCGGTTCCTGCAGTTCGGTCACCGGCTGCGCATGCATCGCGCGCAGCGCGAGTTTGTCGCTGTTGAAGTACACCCAGACGTTCATCCCGACCGCGAACAGGATCGACAGGATCAGGATCGACTTTCCGAACAGTGACCCGATGAACACGATCAGGGCCGACATGCACGCGAGAAGCAGCACTGTCTTGATGCCGTTACCCCACCGGCGCCCGACCATCATCAACTCCTCTTGCCCGACAACTCGTCGTTAAGGGAACGCTGAGGGGTGGTCGGGGGTTCCCTCAACCGTGCCGGGAGATCGTGTAGTCCACCAAGGTCGCCAGCGCGCGCCGGCCGGCCCCCTCGGGAAGGCCGGCCAGCTCGTCGCGAGCCTGCCCGGCATACCTGGCGACCGTGTCCTTGGCCTTCGCCATCCCCGGTGACGACCGCAACAGCGCCAGCGCGTCGGCGACGTCCTTGTCGTCGTCCATCGGGCCCGTCAGCAGTTCGCGAAGGCGGTCGGCATCCGGGCCGGGCTCACGCAACGCGTAGAGCACCGGCAACGTGTGCACCCCCTCGCGCAGATCGGTGCCGGGCGTCTTGCCCGATTCGTCGGAGTCGCTGGCGATGTCGATGATGTCGTCGGAGATCTGGAAGGCGGTGCCGACGATCCCGCCCAGCCGGCTGAGCCGGGCCACGTCGGCGTCAGAGGCTCCTGAGAACGTCGCGCCGAACTGGCCCGAAGCCGCAATCAGCGAGCCCGTCTTCTCGTGAACCACCCGCAGATAGTGCTCGACCGAGTCGACGTGCTGGGCCGCCCCGCGGGTTTCCCGCATCTGGCCCGTCACCAACTCGGCGAACGTCTCGGCGATCACTCGCACGGCGTCCGGACCCAATTTGCTGACCAGCCGCGACGCGGTCGCGAACAGGTAGTCGCCGGCCAGGATCGCGATGTTGTTGTTCCATCGGGCGTTGGCGCTGGGCGCACCCCGGCGCACCTGCGCCTCGTCCATGACGTCGTCGTGATACAGCGTCGCCAGGTGGACCAGCTCGATCACCGAACCGGCGACCGTGACCTGCCACGCGTCCGGGTTCGGCCCCAGCTGCGCCGAGAGCACCGTGAACAGCGGACGGAACCGTTTGCCGCCCGCCTCGAAAAGATGCAGCACCGCGTCGCGGATGATCTCATCGCCCTTGCCGAGCTCCTCGCTGATCAAGGTCTCGATACGGGCTACGCCGTCTCGCACGCTGGCGGCGAAGACGGGATCACCAAGCTCGACGCCCGCCACCACGGTCGCTGGCGTTTTCACCCGTCCAACATACTGGGCAGCATGAGGTCGCGCTGCACCGCAGACGTGGTGGTCATCGGCGCCGGTCCGGCCGGATCGGCGGCCGCGGCGTGGGCGGCCCGCGACGGCCGCGAGGTGCTGGTAATCGATGCCTGTGACTTCCCGCGCGACAAGCCCTGCGGCGACGGGTTGACGCCCCGCGCCGTTGCCGAGCTGCAGCGGCTCGGGCTCACCGACTGGCTCGACCGCCACATCAAGCACCGGGGGCTTCGACTGACCGGGTTCGGCGGCGAAGTGGAGATCGACTGGCCCGGGCCGTCGTTTCCGGCGTGCGGCAGCGCGGTGCCGCGCACCGAACTCGACGAGCGAATCCGGCAGGCGGCGGTCGACGCGGGCGCCAGAATGCGGCTCGGCTCGAAAGTCGTCGAAGTCGACCGTGATTCGCGGGGCCGGTTGATGACGTTGCGGCTGAGCCCAGCGGACGCGAGGAGCGAAAAGACCCCCGCGGACGCAAGTCGCGAAAACGCCCCCGCGGACGCGAGGAGCGAAAACACCCCCGCGGACGCGAGGAGCGAAAACACTCCCGCCTACGCGAGGAAAACATCCTCCCCAGACGAGGTGTCCTGCCGCGAGGTGATCGTTGCCGACGGGGCGCGGTCACCGGTCGGCCGGATGCTCGGCCGGCAGTGGCATCAGCAGACGGTGTACGGAGTGGCGGTCCGCGGGTATCTGCCGACCCCACGCGCCGACGATCCGTGGCTGTCGACCAACCTGGAGCTGCGAACGCGCGACGGCCAGCTACTGCCGGGCTATGGCTGGATCTTCCCGCTCGGCAACGGCGAGGCGAACATCGGCGTCGGCGCGCTGGCCACCCGGAAGCGCCCCGCCGACATGGCGCTGCGCAAGCTGATCGGGCACTACACCGACCAGCGCCGGCACGACTGGGACTTCGTCGGGTCGCCGCGGGCGGTGTCGTCGGCGCTGCTGCCGATGGGTGGCGCGGTCTCCGGGCTGGCCGGGCCGAACTGGATTCTGATCGGCGACGCCGCGGCCGGCGTGAATCCGCTCAACGGCGAGGGCATCGACTACGGGCTGGAGATGGGCCGGTTCGCGGCGCAGCTGCTCGGCGCACCGAACCTGTCGCGGGCCTGGCCGGCGCTGTTGGCCCAGCACTACGCGAAGCCGTTCTCGATCGCGCGCCGCCTGGCGTGGTTGCTGACCGTTCCGTGGCTGCTGCCCGCGGTCGGCCCGTTCGCGATGGGGTCGGGGGCGTTCATGCAGATGGTGGTGCGGGTGATGGGCAACCTCGTCGTCGACGAGGACGTCGATAAAGTGGCGCGGCTGTGGCGTCGGCTCGGCGCGGGCTCGCTATTGCTGGACCGCCGCCCGCCGTTCAGCTGACTTACCGGCGGGTCGCCGCGTGCAGCGCGACGATGCCGCCGGTGAGGTTGCGCCACCGCACCCCCGTCCAGCCCGCGCCTTGGATGCGGTGGGCCAGCTCTGCCTGGTCGGGCCAGGCCCGGATCGACTCCGCCAGATAGACGTAGGCCTCCGGGTTCGACGACACCGCGCGCGCCACCCGCGGCAGCGCCCGCATCATGTACTCCTTGTACACGCTGCCGAACAGCCGGTTCGTCGGTGTCGAGAACTCGCACACCACCAGCCGTCCTCCTGGCTTCGTCACCCGCGCCATCTCCCGTAGCGCGGCGGTGTGGTCGACGACGTTGCGCAGCCCGAAGCTGATCGTCACCGCGTCGAACGTCTGATCTGAAAACGGCAGCAGCGTCGCGTCGGCGGCCACCTTCGGCACCTCCCGTTCCGTGCCCGCCCGTAGCATTCCCTCCGAGAAATCCGCCGCCACACACCACGCGCCGGACTGCGCGAGCTGTTCGGTCGACACCGCAGTCCCTGCGGCAAGGTCGAGCACGCTGTCGCCGCGGCCGATGTGCAGCGCCTTGCGGGTTGCGCGCCGCCACGACCGGTCCTGGCCCAGCGACAGCACGGTGTTGGTCATGTCATAGCGGCGCGCAACCGCGTCGAACATCGACGCGACCTCACGTGGATCCTTGTCCAGCGTCGCCCGGCCCACCGGGCCGAAGCTATCAGGCGGCCCTATCAGGCGGCCTGAGCCTGCCTCAGTCCTCGTACCGCCTCGTAATGTCCGAGCAGCTCTTCGCAAATCACCGGCCAGGTCCGCTGCAGCACGCTGCGCCGCGCCGCGGGTGCGTAATGCGACCTGGCCTGAATCAGATGCGTGACGGCGCCGGGCAGTTGAGCCTCGAACTCCTCCACCGCAAGAAGCAGGCCGGTGCGCCCGGGGGCGATCAAATCGCGCGGGCCACCGGCGTTCGGTGCGACGACGGGCACGCCGGAGGCGAGCGCCTCCTGCACGGCCTGGCAGAAGGTTTCGTGTTCGCCGGGATGCACGAAAACGTCCATGCTCGCGTACGCGGCGGCGAGCTGGGCTCCATACAGCGCGCCAGTGAAGACTGCCGTCGGCAACCTCTTTTCGAGCTTGTGGCGATCGATGCCGTCGCCGACGATGACCAGCCGCACATCGTCGTTGCGAGCCAGCACCCTCAGTCGCTCGACGTGCTTCTCCGGTGCCAGTCGCCCAACAAACCCCACAATCGGCCTGCCATCCGGCGACCACGCCCGTCGCAGGCCCTCATCGCGCGCCGAGGGCGCGAACCCGGCGATGTCGACACCCCGGCCCCACAGATGTACGCGCGGAATACGCTGCGCAGTCAGGCTTTCGATAGCCGCAGACGACGGCGCCAAGGTGCGGTCGGCGTGCCGGTGCAGACTCCGGAACCACGCCCACGCGCTGCGGTAGGCGATCGGGATGCCGTAACTTCGTGCGAATCCCGGGACATCGGTCTGAAACACCGCAACCGTTGGCACCCCGAGGAACCGCGCCGCGTGCAGCCCGCCCCAACCCAGCAGCGCCGGTGATGCCAAGTGCACGACGTCAGGATCGAACTCGCGCAGGATCCTGACCATGCGAGGCCGCGGGACGCCCAGGGGAAGCGACGTGATCTTGGGGAACATCCGCGATGGCATGCGGTAGACCGGCACTCCGTCGTGCTCGGTGGCCGCGCGCTCGTGGTGCCGCGGGTTGTCGGGCGCGATGACGATGGCGTCATGGCCGGTGCGGTTCAGGTGCTCCAGGATCCGCAGCACCGAGTTCGAGACGCCGTTGACGTTCGGCAAGAACGACTCTGCGACGATCGCAACTCGCACGCCGTGATCGTGTCACGCCAGGCTGGCCTCAAGGTTGCCTCTCGGAATACGACACGCAAAATCCCAGATTTATGAATGCTTACAAAATTGTTATGTACATCACAGCGATTTCCGGTAGCGTCTGCCGGGATATGACGCGCGATGCGGGGGGCGAATGGTAAACGGCTGGGACGATGCAGATTGCGCTGCTCGGCTGCGCGGCAAATTGGCCAACGCAATAGCGAGCATGCTTCGCCTGGGAATCAACCACAGCGACGAGGCGCGAATTCAATGGCAAGGGGCGGCGAAAAAGTACCGGGACCGGTGGGCGCAGGGTGACCTCGACGCCGTCGCGCCGGTGCTCGCCGACCTTGTCACCTGGCTGCGGCGAACAGGAATTGACCCGTCGCGCAATGCGGAAGTGATTGCGCTGTTGAATGATCCGGTTTTCGCAAACTTTCAGAGCAAAATTCCCGCTCTTGACCGCCATTCCCGATTGCTGGAGACGTTTCGTCAGCTCGCCGGCGCACGCCAAAGGTGATGCGGTCGCGCCGTCCGACTTAAAGTCGGCACTATGCGCTGGCTGAGCGCGGCCGCAGCAGTGTGCGCCATACTCCTCAGCGCCGGGTGTGCGAAAGCGATCCATGGCACCGCGGCGGCGCCGCCCGGTACCCGTCCCGCCGCCACCGTGATGCTCACCGACGACGGGTTCGGCATTCAACTCGGCCGGCCCGTGGCGCCGGTCAGCCTCGAGATCTACATCGAGCCGCAGTGCCCGCACTGCGCCGCGTTGATGATGTTTCACGGCGGTGAGATCGCCGACTACGTCGACAGCGGCGATCTTTGTGTGACGTACCGGCCGGTGACCTTCCTCGACGGCGCGGCCACCGGCTACTCGCATCGGGTGAGCAACGCGCTGTTTTTGGCGGCCGCCGACCCGGATTTACCCGCGACGGGATTACAGGGTTTCGTCAACGAGCTGTATTGGCAGGCCGATCCCT
>JAFAWC010000015.1 GCA_019242135.1 Mycobacteriaceae bacterium
CCAGTTCGATTTCATCATCTGCCACGGCGTGTACAGCTGGGTGCCCGACAGCGTGCAGGACGCCATCCTGTCCGCGTTCCACCGCTTGCTGGCGCCGGAAGGGGTTGCCTATCTCAGCTACAACATCTATCCGGGCTGGAAGGCGAAGGAAATCGTGCGTGACGCCATGCTGCTGCGCGGGGGCGGCAAGGTCACCGCGGACGAGAAGCTGGGCTTCGCGCGGGGGATGATCGATTTTCTCGAGGAGGTGGCTCCGGCCGGCAGTGTGCTGGCCAAGGCGCTGGCCGAGTACCGGGAGATCGCCAAAGGCTCCAAGGACTACTACGTGGTGCACGAGTACCTGGAGACATTCAACGCGCCGTGCTATTTCCTCGAGATGCTCGAAGAAATCACCGAGCACGATTTGGCCTATCTGGCCGACGCGACACCCAGCACGATGTTCGCGGTCAACTACGGAGACAAGGTGGCCGAGCCGCTGCTCAAGGAATGCGGGCACAGCCAGGTGTTGCTCGACCAGTACTTGGATTTCGTTATCAACCGTGCCTTCCGCCAGTCGCTGTTCGTGCATGCGCAGCGCGCACCGCAGATCCGCTACCAGTTGGACCGCAGCCGTTGGGGACATTTGCACTTCGCTGCATCGGTTCCGCCTCTGGACGGGGAAACCCGGCTCGACGAATCGAGGCAGGAATACGGTGAGCGCGGCGGGTCGACGCTGGTCACAGAGAATCCGGCGGTCAAGGCGGGACTCGAGGAACTCAAGGCCCGCTGGCCCAGCACGATGTCTCGCCAGGAGTTGATCGAGGGGGTGCAGGCGCGGCTTGCGGCGGCGGGTGTGCAGCCCGCCACGGGTCTGGAGACCGCCGTCGACGACCTGCTGGCATTTCTGATCGTGCGTGGCCAGGCGCGGTACCGCCGTGACCCGGTGTTGATCGAGCCGCTGTCCACACCGGCCAAGCTCGAGGAACCGATCAGGCGCATGGTGCAGCTCGCAGACGGGAACCCGGAGGCATCGACGTTCAATATCTGGCACGAGACGGTGCTGTTGTCCCCGGTGGACCGCAATCTGCTGCCGTTGCTGGACGGTACGCGCGATCGCGACGAGCTCATCAAGGCGCTGCTGGAGTTCGACAGCACCGACCTGATCCGGTTCGAGCGCGACGGACAACGCCTGAGCGGATCAGAGCTGCACGACACCGTCGCCCGCTACATCGACGAGATGCCCCAGCGGCTCGCGGCGATGAAGCTGGCCCGGGCAGCCGACCAAGCGGGCGGCGAGGTGCCGTCCTAGTCAGGCAGGCTTCTGGGCGCTGATGTTCTCGATCGCAGCGGTGAGCGTGTCTGGATCATCCAATGCGACAAAAGTTTTGGCGTCTGGTACTTCGATCAGGGTGGCATTCGGGAACAGCCTCGCCAGTCTGCGGCCGAGTGATGGGGTAAAGCAGCGGTCGGCCTGGCCCCAGACCAGCGTGACGGGCCTGCTGAATCGGGGGAGCCGAGTCGACACGTCGGTTAAATCCGTGGTCGCCACCCGCCGCAGCAGCGTCGCCAGATCGCCGCAGATGCGTGAGTCGGCACGGCACGGTCGCAGCCAGGAATCCGTCAGCACCGGGTCGGGATCGCGGATGAGCAGCCCGAACCCGAGCGGTGAGTGGCGCAGCGTGCTCACCCGCAGCGGTGCGAACATCGCCTTGATCGACACCGGTCCCCGCAACAGCGCGAACACAATGTCGAACGGGAAGGGCGGGAACTTGTCGAAAGCGTCGCAGTTGGTGAGCACGAGGCGACCGACGTGGTCGGGGTACGCGTCGATCGTCAGCTGGCACAAGCCGCCACCCGTGTCGCTGCCCACCAGTGTCACATCGGCAAGGTCGAGGGCGGCGATCACATCGCGAATCATGGTAGCCACCCCCCGGGGCGAGAGTTCGGCGCGCTCGTTGACCGGGATCGTGTGGGAGCCCAGCGGCCAGTCCGGCAGGATGCACCGAAACCCCTTGCCCGCCAGATCCTCTGCGACTTTCAACCACAGCCGATGGTCGACCAGGATTCCATGGACGAACAACACCGGCGGGTGTGGTGAGTCGTGCGGACCCAACTCGCGATAGTCGATTGTCGCTTGATCGAGCCTCACCTGCGGCATGTTCCGCTATCCTTTCTACGTCCGAGACTTAGATACTGTTTGTATGAAAGTTAAGTGCAGTCTGTATGAAAGTCAATACCGGAGATGCGCCGGCGCGGCGCAAGCAGTCCGAGCGGACGGCGGCGACCAGGGCGCTGTTGATGAGCAGTGCAAGAAAGTTGTTCGCCGAGAAAGGTTTCGGCGCGGTATCGACTGAGGCGATTGTCGCGGCGGCCGGCGTGACGCGCGGCGCGCTTTATCACCAGTTCGACGACAAAGCCGCACTGTTCGCGGCGGTGTACGAGCAGGTCGAGCAGGAGCTGGTCGCCGACGTGGCCGAGCGCCTCGGCGCGGCCGGTGACCAGTTGCAGGCCATGCGGGTCGGTGCCCGCCTCTTTCTCGACCTGGTCTCGGCGGCGGGCGTCCAGCAGATTGTGGTCATCGACGCGCCGACGGTGCTGGGCTGGCAAGGCTGGCGCGCGGTCGGCATCAAGTACGGTCTGGGCATCATCGAGGCGATAATCGCCCACGCCATTGCCGATGGGGTGATACCCGATCAGCCACCGCGCCCGACGGCGCACGTGCTGCTGGCCGCGCTCGATGAGGCCGCTCTCTACATTGCCCGCGCCGCGGACACCGGTCTTGCCCGCGACGAGATGGAAGGGGTGTGCGACCGGGTGATCGCGGGCATCGCCGGCCGGGATGTCAACGCGCTACCGGCGATCGGGCTCAAGCCGACTCGACGACGTCCTTGATCCGCTCCAGCGTCCGGCGCATGTCGCGCACGTTACGGCGCCCGCGCAGTGGGCCGAGCAACGTCCAATACAGCCGCAGGCCTGCGGTCTTCTTCAGCCGGAACGACTCTGTCACATCGGTGCCGTCACCACTCGGCGCAAACTCATAGTGCCAGTGGTTGAGAGCCTGGTCGCCCATCAGCACGTCGAATCCGAACGTGCGGCCCGGCTCGCAGTCGGTGACGCGACACGTCGTCCAATACACCGGACCGATCTCGTTGCGCCTGACATGCCCACGAAATCGGGCACCCACCGCCGGTCCGGACGCACCATCAAGCCACTCCGCTTCGAAGGTTTCCGGCGAAAACCGGCCGGTGTTTCTCACATCGGCCACGAGCTCCCAGATCTTCATCGGGGGCGCGGCCATATACACGGTCACTGACCCATCCATGCCGTGATTTAAGCAGAACGCGATCTCGACTAGCCCGAAGGCACACCAGAGGGGCGCCAAGCCGTGAAAGGCAACGGTTGCTGCGCGAGGTTGTTCGGCGTCGGGACGTCAACGAGCGCCAAGAGCCCGGTCGGCGATCGCGCCCAGGACGGGCCCGAGGGTCTGCGCGTATTCGATCGTGACGTGGTTGTCGTCGCGGTAGGCAAGGTTGTTGCCCACGATGACCGGGCAACGGTCAGCGGTGCAGAACAGCGGGGTGATGTCCGCGTACTGCCCGCCGGCGGCCATGGTTGCCGCAGCCTCGGCGGCGATGCCCGCGTCGTTGACGGCCTCGGCCCGCGGCGGAGAACACGCCTGGGCATCGTCGAGATGGCCGGACAGGCACGTCGGCACCGTGGTGCGCGGGTCGGGGATGGGCCCGAGCACCAATACGGCTGCGCCGGTGGACCGCAACCGG
>JAFAWC010000017.1 GCA_019242135.1 Mycobacteriaceae bacterium
CGTCTGATCGACCGCTTTGCGGATAGGCTCCGGTCGGCCCGCAAGCCGGCGGCCCAACTTCCGCACGTCAAACGAATCGAGCCGATCCCCGAGCAGCGCGATCGCCGCGGGAGCCACGATGATCGCCGCAGCGGCCGCGAAGGCCACCACGGCGACCCCGGCGTAGGCGAACGACTGCAGGAAGTACATCGGGAACAGCACCATCGCGACCATCGAGAGCGCGACGGTCATCGCCGAGAACAGCACAGTTCGACCCGCGGTCATCATCGTGCGGACCAACGCCTGGTCACGATCGGCGCCCTCAGCGACCTCGTCGCGGTAGCGGCTGATGATCAGCAGCGTGTAGTCGATCGCCAGCGCCAACCCCATCGCGACACTGAGGTTCAGCGCGAAAATCGATACGTCGGTGACGTAGGTGATCGCGTGCAGCACCGCCATCGACCCGAGGATCGCGAATCCGCCGACCGCCAGCGGCAACGCAGCCGCGAGCAGACCGCCGAACACCCAGACCAGCACCAAGAAACTCAGCGGGATCGCGATCGATTCCATCAGCAGCAGGTCTTTTTCGCTCTGGGCGTTGATCTGCACGTAGATCAACGCCTCGCCACCGGCCTTGACCGTCACCCCGTCGCGATCGCGCACGACCTGACCGACCAGAGCCTTGGCGTGCTGCTGCGCCTGGCTTTCGGTGCCGGAAATGCCCGCGACGATCAAACCGGTATCGCCGTCCTTGCTTATCAGCGCCGGGATGGCCGACGGTGGCGACGTCCACGCCGAATCGACCTTGGCGACGAACGGAGAGGCCTGCAGCTGACGGACGATGTCGGTACCGACCCCGCGCGCCTGGGAGCTCTGCGCCCCTGCCGGCGTGGTGACGCTGATAACCAGCTCCATGTCGCCCTGGCCGAACGTCTGGGAAAGCATTTTCTGGGCCTGCGCCGACTGCGACGTCGGATCTTGGAAGCCGCCGGCCGAGAGGCTCTTGGTGACAGGGATGCCGAAGACGGCGGTGGCGACCATCACGAGCAGGGCCACAGCGATGATCCGGCGTGGTGCGGCGATGGCCAGTCGAGCGATTCCGGGTAGCACGGTGCGTCCTTCCGGCGAGTTCCGCCCAGTGGCGTATCGGCGCTAACTTATCAGCGATAACTCACCGTGGTCAAGGCACCCTCGGCGGTGGGCCCGCGCTCGACCTACCAACCAACCTACCCGTCGGTAAGAATTGCCACCGTTTTCCGAAACGTAACTCAAAGTCCTCTTAATGGTGATCAATAGCCTCTGAGGCATGTGGATCGATGACACCAGCGCTGACGTCATCAAGGTTGACTTCGACGCGCTCTACCATGGCGATCTGCTGGTAGAGGGCGACACATCGGAGCAGCTTGACGACTGGCACCCGCTGGCACCAGCTGTCTGAGGCCTTTCTCGGGGCGGTGGGCGCCCGGATTTGCTCACGCCTCGGCCCTCGGCGTCACGCCGGAAACGCTGTGTTCTGTCATTTCGCCTAGTCTCCCGCTTCTCTGGCAAATCCCCGCTTGCCCGGCATGGCAGCCGTTCGTCACCGCGGCGCCATGCGGATCGCGCCGTCGAGACGGATCACCTCGCCATTGAGCATCGGGTTGGAGACGATGTGCGCGGCCAATGCGCCGTACTCCTCGGGTCTGCCGAGTCGTGAGGGATGCGGTACCTGCGCGCCGAGCGATTTCTTCGCCTCGTCGGGCAGCAGCGCGAGCAGCGGGGTGTCGAACAAACCCGGCGCGATCGTGATCACGCGAATTCCCTTGCTGGCCAGGTCGCGTGCAATCGGCAACGTCATTCCGACCACCCCGCCCTTCGACGCCGAGTACGCGGCCTGCCCGATCTGACCGTCGAACGCGGCCACCGACGCCGTGTTGATGATGACGCCGCGCTCCTCGCCGATCAGATCGGTGCTCGCGATGCGCTCGGCGCCCAGCCGCAAGACGTTGAACGTGCCGATCAGGTTGACGTTCACCACTCGCTTGAAATCGTCCAGCGGAAAGACACCGTTCTTCGAAAGGACCCGGATCGCGGAACCTGTCCCCGCGCAATTGACGACGATGCGCAGCGGGCCGAGCGATTCGGCGACGTCGAGCGCGGCGGAGACGGCCGCTGCGTCGGTCACGTCGGCGGGCGCGAACCGCACTCGGTCGCCGAGTTCGGCCACCACCTCCTCGCCCCTGCTGCTCGGCAGGTCGAGGATCACAACCTGGGCGCCCTCGTCGAGGAGCGCCTTGGCGGTCGCCAGTCCCAGACCCGAGGCACCGCCGGTGACGACGGCTACAGCGTCTTTGATCTCCACTGATCGTTCCTTTCGCTCGGCCGGCCGAGACCGACCCACTGGTTGGTCGAACTATATAGAGCCCTAGGGTGTAGTTATGACGACCGTCGATTCCAGCACGCAGGCCTACCCCATCGTCGACGGGCTCTCGGTCGAGCTTGCCCAGGGCGTGCTGTCGATCACCATGAACCGCCCGGACAGCCTTAACTCGCTGACCGGCGCGTTGCTTGCGGGCATCGCGGATTCGGTCCAACGAGCCGCCTCCGACGAGCGCGTCCGGGTCCTGCGGCTGCAGGGTGCCGGCCGCGGCTTCAGCTCCGGTGCCGGGATCAGTGCAGAGGACCAGAAGGTGAGTCGCGCAGGGTCACCGACCGACGTCATCGACGAGGCGAATCGGGTGGTCCGCGCAATCGTTGCACTGCCCAAACCGGCGGTCGCCGTCGTGCAGGGTCCCGCCGCGGGGCTGGGCGTGTCGCTGGCGATCGCGTGCGACGTCGTGTTGGCTTCGGAGAACGCCTTTTTCATGCTCGCCTTCACCAAGATCGGGTTGATGCCCGATGGCGGGGCATCGGCGTTGGTCGCGGCCGCGGTCGGACGCAGCCGCGCCATGCGCATGGCGCTGCTGGCCGAGCGGATTTCCGCACACGACGCATTCGACTGGGGCCTCGTCACGGCGGTGTATCCCGCCGAAAACTTCTCCGCTGAGGTCGACAAGGTGATCGCCAGCCTGGTCAAAGGACCGGCGGTCGCTTTGCGCAAAACGAAGGACGCGATCAACGCGGCCACGCTCACCGAGCTCGAAGAGGCGCTCGAACGCGAACGGACCGGCCAGGCAGCGTTGATCACATCCAACGACTTCAGGGAGGGCGCGCTGGCGTTCCAGCAGCGCCGGCCCGCGGAATTCACCGACGGCTAGGGCATCTCCGGGCCGTAGGCCGCGGTCAGCAGCGTCGCCAGAAGCGGGACCTGCTGCGCGTCGATCTCCGGCTGAGGCAGCACCGGCCGCAATAACGCCGCTCCGTCAAACATGTTCGTCAACGTCGCCGCCAATGCCGCGACGGTGTCTTCCGGCACGTTCTCGACTCCCGGCAACGCGCGGGCCGTTTCATAAATCTTCTTGCTGTATTCGGTCAGCACGTCGTGCAGTGTGCCCCTTAGCTTTTCATCGGTACGGGCCGCAACCATCAGCTCGTACATCACGGCGTTGGTCGGGTTGCGGGTAATGTCACGCAGAATCGCCAGCACAGCTTCCAGCGCCGGCCCGTCCGCCGGGATCTCTGCCACCTGCTTCGTGAACAGGTCG
>JAFAWC010000209.1 GCA_019242135.1 Mycobacteriaceae bacterium
GCGATACCGCTTGAGGGTCAGCCGCAGGTCCTCGGTGGAGGCGTCTTCACCGCGTCCCCACTGTTGCTCCAGGTTCGTGCGCGCTTCGGCAAAGCCGGCGGTGAGCTGGTTGATGACATCGGAGACCAGGCCATCGGCTCTTTGCACACATTCGCGCGGGTCATCGACGAATGTCGCCTGGATGTCGAGCCAGCGCGAATGAAAGCCCGACGTGTCGTCGTTGCTGAACAGCGAAGTCTCCGCGTCGCGGCCCGACCTCGCCGGGCTCACCGACGGCGACTCAGTTGCAGACGATGACTCGGCGGTGGGCGGCGCCGACTGAGTACTCGGGCCGGCATCAGCGGGCGGGGGGTTAGTGCCCGCGTTCTCATAGGCCGTGCGACCCGGCGGGGACCCGGCGGCGGGACCCTCCCCGTGTTGCTCACCGAGGGACTGCCCCTGACTGCTCTGCTCGGTCGCGGAGGTTTGCTGGCCTGATTCTGCGGTCGGATTCACTGGCGTGTCCGCGCCGGGTTCCGCATTGGCGCGAACGTCGGCGGGTTGATCGTAGGTGCTCATGAGCGGCTCTCCTCAGGTTTGTGGGTGTCGGTAGTCGGCTCAGCGCCGGTGGGAACCTCCAGTAACTGTTCAAACAGCGCCCGATAGTGGACGAACGCGTCGCGCTGATGTTCGGTGTCCACCTCACCGTTGTGCTGATCGAGGTAGATGCGGTGTGCGCGGCGGTAGCTGCCCACCACGGTCGGGTGGTCCACGGAGACGTCCGCGGCACGTTGATCAAAATCCTCAACGGGATAACCCTGTTCGTGCATCACCTCCGTGACGAGGTGCTCCGCATCGTTGAGTGCGGCGGAGGGGTTGTCGATGAACGCGGTCTGCACGCTGCGCCAGCGTGCCGCGAACTTGTCGTGCTGTTCGGGCGTCAGCGGGTGAATGTCGAGTTCGTCGCGTCGCTGCGCGCGATCTGCGAGCTCGTTTTCTGCGGCCCGCTGATCGCCGATGTCATCGACGGTGTGCGCGTATTCGGGACCGAACCGCGCTTTGAGTTGCGCGGTGGCTCTGCGGCGCCGCGCCCACGCCACACCGATCAGCACAATGAGCACCACTGCCGCGAGCCCCGCGATGATGAAAAACCAACTCCACACTGGCATGTCGTCGCCTCCTGTTGCTGTGAAGGCAGTACCCCCAAGGCCTTCGACGGAAACGCCGATTTACGGCTCGTCGCAGAAAAAAAATCGTGTGCGCACTCGGCGGATGTTTGACAGCCCGGTTGTTTGACAGCCCGGTGCGTGCCCTACCGATACGGTGTGTTTGTGTGCGGTAGAGCGTTTTTCGGCTCAGCGGCGTCAGCCAGCGGTGATAAACAGGAGCCTGAATTTTCCGATCTGGATCTCATCGCCGTTGACCAGCTCCGACCACTCCACCCGGTCGCGGTTGACGTAGATGCCATTGAGGCTGCCGACGTCCTCGACCCGGAATTGCCCGTTGTCCAATCGGAATTCGGCGTGCCGACGGCTCACGGTGATGTCGTCGAGGAAGATGTCGCTGCGTGGATGCCGGCCCGCGGCCGTAACGGCCTGATGCAACGGATAGCGCGAGCCGGCGTTGGGGCCGCGTTTGACCACCAGGAGAGCCGCGCCGCTCGGACGGGCTTCTACGGCCGAAATGTGGGGCGTGACCGTCGCCGCCGCCGGCGCGTCCAGCTCACCGACAAGGTGCGCGGGAAACGCCGCAGTCATATCTCCCGCGTCGTCCGGCGTCTGCTCGTAGTGCGCAGTGCTCGTCGCTATGACAGCGGCGGCATCGGCACGGTCCTTCACATACTTACCGTTGCCGGCTTCACGTTCGCCGCCACCCATCGAGATCACGTTGTCGCCGGCCGCGTATTCGATGACGTCAGTTGATAAAATGTCATCCATCAGCAATAACCTCTCGCAATCTTGCTGTACTGCAGCCATACCCGGTCACCATCTTTTTCTAACGTTCGCGATAATTTGGCCGGCGAAGCCCGGCGTCTGCGTCCGGCAACAGCGACGGTGCGCACACCTCGACGTCTGGCGAGAATGGGCAGGTCTGCGCGTGGTTTGGCACGCTCTGCGGCGCAACAGCTGTCCAGCTCAACTGTGCAGCCGCGGAAGAGCAGTTGACCGAGCAACTCCCGCGCGTGCCGGCGCAGCTTCGCGGGTACTCGGTTGACATGTTGCAGGACAATTCGCATTCGAACGTCAAGACGCTCGAGCCGCCCGGCTCGACGGGTGGCCGGGTGGGACGCGGGCAGATCACCCTGACCTGGGTGTTGGCCCTCCTGACGGTGCCGGTCGCGATCGTTGCGGTGATTTTGGCCGTCGGCGGAGTGATGAGCAACTCCGGTTGCTCCGGCCAAGCATGTACCGGCCCGGGAAGTGTTCTCTTCGGTGTCTTGTTCTACGGCGCGCCGGTCGTCGCGGCGGTCGCGATCGTTGCGTCGTTTGTCACCGCCAAGCGTCGGTGGGGGATCGCGGTTCCGCTGGCTGCTCTGGGGTTGCTGGCAGCCGACCTAGTGATCCTTCTCGTTTCGTTCTAGCGGGCCGAAGGCCCGGGGGGTTGAGCGTGCGCACCGCGCCAGCGCCCATCCCTATGTCACGTCGCGGGGTCGCTGGTCGACCTGGGCCAGCTGGCTGGCGATCCCGGCGCGGGACCGGATGCCGAGTTTTCGGTAGATGCGGCTCACGTTGTTGTGAACGCAAGATCAGCCGCGCCCACGGCGCGCCAGCGCGGAAACCCCCACGCCCCCGGCTCGCAGCTCCAACGTCGCCAGTCCGAGCACGGCGACAGGATCGTCGCGTCGCCAGGCACCTACCGGATCGGGGTTGACGGCGGCCAGCCGCCGCAACGGCCGGTTGGCCAGCGCCCTCAACGCCAGCAGTTGCACCCCCGCGGGCGTGCGGGCCAGTCCGACGATTGTCCGTTTGCGCAGGAAAAACCGCAGCCGCAGGAACAGCCACGGCATCGCCACCGCCAGAATCGGCGGCGCGGCAACCGCCATCGCCAGCAGTATGGCCAGCCAGCTCGCTGTCGTGTCGAGACTGTGGCCCGCATCGGCGATATCGCGCGCGGCGGCCCCCGCAGCGGTTAGCGGACTGCTGAGGACATGACCGATCAGCGGCACCTTGTCCGCGCCGTGGCCCGCGGAGTCCAGGTTTCCCGCAACTCCCGCGGCGCCGCTGTGCACCCGCCGGCCCGCGTCGGCGATCAGCGCGACGGCCGTGTACACCGAGGTGCCGATCCATACCCAAACCGCTGTCCAGGCGATGACGAGAATGTCGCTGACGAGTTGAATCAGCAGGCGGTGGGGCCTGTTGGCGTACGGCACGTAGCGGGTCATCATGCCGATGAGGATCCCAGCACAACCGGCGACACAACAGGTGCCGTTAGGCTGACGCGGTGCGCCCCGCCCTGACCGACTACCGCCATTTGGGCAGCGGCAAGGTACGCGAGCTGTACGAAGTCGACGACAAGCATCTGCTGTTGGTTGCCACCGACCGGATCTCGGCGTTCGACTATGTGCTGGCGACACCGATCCCGGACAAGGGCCGGATCCTCACGGCCATGAGCGTGTTCTTCTTCGACCTCGTCGACGCGCCGAATCACCTCGCCGGTGCCCCCGACGATCCGCGAATTCCCGACGCGGTCGTGGGCCGCGCGCTGCTGGTGCGTCGGCTGGAGATGTTGCCGGTCGAGTGCGTTGCCCGCGGGTATCTGACCGGGTCAGGGCTGCTGGACTACCAGCAAACTGGCCGGCTGTGCGGGATCGAGTTGCCGCCGGGTCTGGTGGAGGCCAGCAGGTTCGACCGGCCGGTGTTTACGCCGGCGACCAAGGCCGCGTTGGGTGGGCACGACGAGAACATCTCGTTCGACGACGTGGCAGAGCTGGTCGGGGAAGCGCGGGCCGCGACGCTGCGTGAGATGACGTTGCGGATCTACCGCCAGGCCGCCGATCACGCGCTGCGCCATGGGATCATCATTGCGGACACGAAGTTCGAATTCGGCGTCGACGATGATGGGCAGCTGGTGCTGGCCGACGAGGTGTTTACCCCCGACTCGTCGCGGTACTGGCCGGCCGACGAGTACCAGGCGGGGATGCGACAGCACAGCTTCGACAAGCAGTTTGTGCGCAACTGGCTTATTGACCCGGCCTCCGGCTGGGACCGGTACGGCGGGGACTCGCCGCCGCCGCTGCCCGCCGACATCGTGACCGCCACTCGGGATCGCTACATCGAAGCCTACGAGCGCATCTCGG
The DNA here is from genome assembly GCA_019242135.1 of Mycobacteriaceae bacterium. Taxonomy (GTDB): domain Bacteria; phylum Actinomycetota; class Actinomycetes; order Mycobacteriales; family Mycobacteriaceae; genus Mycobacterium. The sequence goes on from JAFAWC010000209.1 coordinate 4,277, forward strand.
GTCTGCGGTTCGCGGACTGGATCGGGTCGGCCGGATGAGCACCGCCGCCGAGGCCCCTCAGCCCAAACGCGTCGACCACGTGCGCGACCATCACGGCGACGAGTTCGTCGACCCGTACGAGTGGCTGCGCGACAAATCCAACCCGGAGGTGATCGACTACCTCAAAGCCGAAAACGCCTACACGGAAAAATTGACCGACGAGCTAACACCCCTGCGCCAGCAGATCTTCGACGAGATCAAGGCCCGCACCAAAGAGACGGACCTGTCGGTGCCGACACGTCGCGGGAGTTGGTGGTACTACGGGCGCAGCTTTGAGGGCAAGCAGTATGCGGTGCAGTGTCGTTGCCCGGTAGGCGATGTCGATGACTGGTGGCCGCCCCAGTTCGACGAGCACACCGAGATTCCTGGCGAGCAGGTGCTACTCGACGAAAACGAGGAGGCCGAAGGTCACACGTTCTTCGCGCTCGGGGCCGCCAGTGTCAGCATCGACGGCAACACCCTGGCCTATTCGGCCGACGTGGTGGGCGATGAGCGATACACATTGCGGTTCAAGGATTTGCGCACTGGCGAACGCTATCCCGACGAAATCGTCGGCGTCGGTGCGGGTGCGACGTGGGCCGCCGATAACGAGACCGTCTACTACGTGACTGTCGATGACGCCTGGCGGCCGGACACGGTGTGGCGCTACCGGCTGGGCGCGGGTGCGCCCGCCGAGCAGGTGTACCACGAACCCGACGAGCGATTTTGGCTCGCGGTAGGTCGCACCCGAAGCGACGCCTATATTTTGATCGCAGCGGGCTCGGCCATCACGTCGGAGATTCGCTACGGGCACGCAGACGACCCCGAGGCGCAGTTCACCGTGGCGCTGCCGCGCCGCGAGGGTGTCGAGTATTCGCTGGACCACGCGGTGCTCGGCGGCGAGCACAGATTCCTGATTGTTCACAACGACGGCGCCGCGAACTTTGTGTTGGCCGAGGCCCCGGTGGATGACCCCTCAGACCTACGAACGCTGATCGAGCACCGCGACGATGTGCGTATTGACGGCGTGGATGTGTTCGCCCGACATCTCGTGGTCAGCTACCGCAGCGCGGCACTGCCTCGGATTCAGCTGTGGCCCATCGGTTCCGACGGTCGTTACGGCGAACCGCAGGAGGTTTCGTTTGACTCCCCACTGATGTCGGCTGGACTCGGTGCGAACCCGAACTGGGACTCTCCGATGATGCGGATCGGGGCCACCTCGTTTCTGACACCGGTGCGCGTGTACGACTTGGAGCTGGCCACCGGCCGCCGCACGCTACTGCGCGAACAGCCCGTACTCGGCGATTATCGTCGCGAAGACTATGTCGAGCGGCGGGATTGGGCGATCGCCGCCGATGGTGCCCGGGTGCCGTTGTCGATCATCCACCGAGCCGACCTTGAATTGCCGGCGCCGGCAGTGCTGTACGGCTACGGCGCATATGAGCTGTGTGAAGACCCGCGGTTTTCCATCGCCCGTCTTTCGCTACTGGACCGCGGGATGGTGTTCGCGGTCGCCCATGTGCGCGGGGGCGGCGAGCTCGGCCGCCTCTGGTACGAAGACGGCAAAATGCTGAAGAAGAAGAACACGTTCACCGACTTCATCAGCGCGGCCCGCCACCTCATCGACAATCGCGTCACGAGCCCGGAGAACCTGGTGGCCATGGGCGGTAGCGCCGGTGGGCTGCTGATGGGCGCGGTGGCCAACATGGCCCCCGAGCTGTTCGCGGGCATCCTCGCCCAGGTGCCGTTTGTCGATCCGCTGACCACCATCTTGAACCCCGACCTTCCGCTGACGGTCACCGAATGGGACGAGTGGGGAAACCCGTTGCGCGACCGGGACGTCTACTTGTACATGAAGTCCTACTCGCCGTATGAGAACGTAGAGGCCAAGGATTATCCGGCTATTCTGGCGATGACGTCGCTGCACGACACCCGCGTATACTACGTCGAGCCGGCCAAATGGGTTGCGGCGCTGCGCTACACCAAGACCGACGAGCGGCCGGTCCTGCTGAAGACCGAGATGAGCGCCGGCCACGGGGGGATCAGCGGGCGCTACGAGCGGTGGCGGGAGATTGCATTTCAGTTCGCCTGGTTGCTATCCACCGGAGCCGCGGGGCCTGCGACACCCGACACCGGAGCCGCGCCGAATTCACATACTGCCGACAGCGACCAGCACCGCACCGCCCACGAATAGCACCTGCATCAGCGTGCGCGGCACCAGCGGGGTGTCGGGGGCGTGCTGGGAACGCTTGGCGCCCGCGGCATAGATGTTGGCCGGAAACATCGCCACCATCAGCGCGGCCAGACAAACCGCGGCAGCGGCCCGCGTGGCTGGTAGCAGCAGACCGATCGCGCCGAGCAGCTCCAGCAGGCCGGTGATGGTCACGAGCAGACCCGGCG
>JAFAWC010000211.1 GCA_019242135.1 Mycobacteriaceae bacterium
CAGCGGAACTTCCACAGCACATCAGCGTCGAACCCCGGGTAGACGATCTGGCCGGGTGCGATGGACTTGCCGTCAACCGCCAACGGCGTGGACAAGATGTTGGTGATCGGTTGTGGGGTCTCGGTGGCGGCCGAAGCGAACCCGAACTGATCGGAGTGCACGGCGTTCGCCGACAACTCGCCCAGCGACGGCAGCACCGCCAACAGCACACCGTAGAGCACGAAGAACCCCGCGGCGGCGATCAGCACCGCCCGATACAGCCCGAACCGCGCCGACAGCCGGCGGGCGATAACCACCGCCAGCCCGAGCAGGATCAGCGACGCGGCGACCATCGTCAAATACAACTGCCCGCGGGTGAAGATCGTGAAGCTGTGCCCGATCGCCGGCGGGTTGGCCGGATACTTCACAAACGGAAGCAGATAGACACCGAGGAAGCCGAACCCGGCGATCATCCACGCCAATGCCTGCGGGCGCACCGGGAAACGGCCGTGCAGCACAACATAGCCGACCGCGACGAGAGCACCCATCGCCACCGAGAACACGATGATGCCGGTGGCCACACCGACGCTGGACTGCATCGTCCGACTGAAAATCTCCGGGCCGTCCGGCGCCACCGGCCGCCCCGCCGCCGTGTTCAACGCGGCCAGGACGTCGTCGCGACCCGACTCGTAGTCAATCGACTTGTCGATAACCGGCTCAGCGAAAATCCGGGCGAAAACGAAACCCAACACGCCGGCGATCAGGCCGGCCAGGGCTCCGCGCCCGACGACACGGATAACCATCAGCTCAGCGGATCAGTGGCAGGGGAAGCCGAGGAAGTGGCGCGCATCATGCACCCACTCGTGGACCACCATCGTCTTGCCGAACACCGACACCATGCCCTCATCGACACCGATGAAGTAGTAGGCCAGCAACGCCAGAAAAACCGTCACACCCAGCACCACGGCGACCCGGCCCTTCGACAACGCCTCAGGCGAGACACCGACAAGAGCACCCGGCACGGAAACAGGGATACTTGCCACCGAAAACCTCCTTCAGGGGGTGTGCGCCCCCATCGAACGGACAGACGTGTGGCGGCGAAAGATCTGACTCACCTGGTCATTCAGGCTCACAGTGGCGCAACCGTCCCGGAATCTCGCCGGGTTCCATGCGCCGCCATACAAAGCCAGAGAAACACACACCCGAATAGCACGTCAAGCAGCGCCAGGGCCAGGGCCAGGTAGCGGTACGCGTACTCGCCCCCATGGCGTTCAGGGCAGCAGAGGCGACTTTCGCCATCCCGATCGGCGCGCGGCGTGTACGGCATCCAGGTGACCTCAGAGCCGTCCGCTGAATATTATCGGCACACAGGTCGGCCGAGGGGGGACTATGAGGCGCTTCGCGTCGCCCGACGCGGTGGCCTTCTTGCTGCTGGAATCCAGCAGGCGGCCGATGCACATGGCGGGGCTGCAGTTCTTCACGCCCCCTGAAGGCTCTGGATCCGACTTCGGCCGCGCTACTTATGAGGCGATGCGCGCTTGCATGGATGTCGCGCCGATGTTCGCTGGGCATCCCGTGACGATGCGAGGGCGTTCTGTCGTTTTAGGCTGGACGTACGACAACGCCGTCGACCTGGATTATCACCTCCAGTACACGTCGCTGCCAGCACCAGGCGGGACACGCGAACTGCTCGAAACGATTTCACGCTTGCACAGTCAAATTCTTGATCGACGTCGACCGTTGTGGGAAGTGCACGTTATAGACGGGTTCGATGACGGACGGTTTGCCATCTTTACCAAGGCTCATCACGCACTGTTCGACGGCGTCTCCTTCTTGCAGCTGCTACGGCGGTCGCTGAGTACCGATCCGGATTCTCTTCAGATTGAGGTGCTGTGGTCGCAACGGCCGCAGGTCTGTCCTCAGTCCCCCGGTTTCGAAGTGCAGGACAAGTCGGCGCGGGACAGGATTATCGGGGCGGTCAAGTCCGTAGCTGAGGTCGGCCGGTCCGTCACGTTGGTCCGAGCAGCGGTGCGCGAGCGAGCACTGTTTCCCGTTTTCGACGCGCCGCGGACCGTCTTCAACGGGACCAGCGATGTGCCGTGGGTCTGCGCTGCGCAGGCCTGGCCGATCCATCGGATCAACAATGTCAAGGATGCGGCAGGGGCGACCGTTAACGACGTTGCGCTGGCAATGTGTGCCGGTGCGCTGCGAGCGTTGCTGTTCGAGCGCGATGCGCTGCCCGATCGTCCGCTTGTCGCGCTCGTTCCCGTCGACCTGCGAACCCAGAACGACCCCGAAGGCCGTAACTTGATGAGCAGCGCCCTGTGCAACCTTGCCACTCATCTGGAGGATCCGGCGGAGCGCTTGAGGGCCATCCAGGCGTCGATGCGTTTCAACAAGCGTCTGTTGAGGGAGCTGCCGCGGCAGGCGGCGATGTACTTAGCGGGAATCATAGGCGCCCCGATCGCCGATAGCCTGCGCTTGACCAAGTTTCTGCCGTCGCAATTCAATGTAGGCATCTCCCACGTTGCAGATGCACGAGAAACGTTGTATCACAACGCGTCCCGACTCGACGGGACGTACGGCTTCCCGCCGACCGTTCCCGGGCATGCGCTAAACATCGGCTTGGCCAGCAATGCGATCAGCCTGAATGTCGGGATCGTTGGGTCAGCCCGTCTAGGGCCTAACCATGACCGCCTGCTCGATCTTCTCGAAGTCTCATTGAGAGACCTGGAACGCGCGGTCGGACCATGAGGACTGGCAAATGCGCGTGATGTCCGAACCGAGCGTTGTCGTTAGTGGTATCAGCAAGTCCTTCGGAACGGTTGTCGCGCTGCAAGACGTCAGCTTTTCGGTTGACCGTGGTGAGGTGGTTGGGCTGCTCGGTCCCAACGGTGCCGGTAAGACGACCATCGTGGACATCCTGTCGACGCTGACCTCCCCTGATCGCGGTCATGCTCTGGTCGCGGGTCGTGATGTCCGAGCAGACCCGGCCGGTGTGCGCCGATCGATCATGCTGACCGGTCAAGAGGTCGCTGTCGACAACATGCTGACCGGCCGACAAAACCTGGTGATGTTCGGACGGCTACAGGGACTGAGCAAGTCGGCGGCGCGGGCGCGCGCGGACGAGCTCATCGGAGAGTTCGATCTCGCGGACGCGGCGAATCGGCGCGTAAGCACCTACTCGGGTGGA
>JAFAWC010000661.1 GCA_019242135.1 Mycobacteriaceae bacterium
GGGCTGATGGGCATCCCGCCACTGGGGTCGGACCCCGCAGCGGCCTTTGTCCGGTTGCAGGACGAACACCATCGGGTGCTGCAGACCCATCCGGCCGCGACCCGGCTGTCGGCGGGGATGTCAGACGACCTGGAAACGGCGGTCAAACATGGGTCGACCTGTGTGCGTGTCGGTACCGCGTTGTTGGGTCACAGACCGCTAACGTCACCTTCAGTAGTCACTCCTGTCACATCTTCATCAAGCCACCAATCCTCCCGGAAGGGGCACCGATGAGTACGCTGCACAAGGTCAAGGCCTACTTTGGCATGGCGCCGATGGAGGACTACGACGACGAGTACTACGACGACGAGGACCGTGGCCGTGGCCACCCCCGCCGTTCGCACGACCGGTTCGGCGAGGATGGCTACGACCGTTCACCCAGCCGCCGTTACGACGATCGCCGCGATCGCGAGTACGACGATCGGGACCACGACGACTACCCGCCCGGTTATCGGGGCGGCTACGACGAGCCGCGTTATGAGTCCCGGCTGCGGGGGGCGCGGGACTTCGAGCGTCCCTCGTCGCGGTTTTCGCTGCGCGGTGCGACCCGCGGCTCACTGGCGATGGATCCGCGCCGGATGGCCATGCTGTTCGACGAGGGCAGCCCGCTGTCGAAGATCACCACGTTGCGCCCGAAGGATTACAGCGAGGCCCGCACCATCGGTGAGCGCTTCCGCGACGGCACGCCGGTCATCATGGACCTGGTCACGATGGACAACGCCGACGCCAAGCGGCTGGTCGATTTCGCCGCCGGCCTGGCCTTTGCGCTGCGCGGCTCCTTCGACAAGGTGGCCACCAAGGTCTTTCTGCTGTCGCCGGCCGACATCGACGTAACCGCCGAGGAGCGGCGCCGCATCGCCGAGGCCGGCTTCTACGCGTACCAGTAGCTGACAGATCCGATCGGTAGGCTGGCGATGCGCCTATAGCGGCGCGTTGTCAGCTATCTCACAGTGAGGTCGGGCCAGTTGCGGCTGTTCTTCAACATCCTTGGTCTAGCGCTGTTCGCCTTCTGGCTGCTACTCATCGCCCGGGTCGTCATTGAGTTCATCCGCTCGTTCGCGCGGGATTGGCGGCCCCGGGGCGCCACCGTGGTGATCCTGGAGATCATCCTCACCCTCACCGATCCGCCGGTTAAGTTGTTGCGGCGCATCATTCCCCAGCTCACGATCGGCACCGTGCGCTTCGACCTGTCGATCATGGTGTTGCTGCTCGCAGCATTCATCGGCATGAATCTGGCGTTCAGCGCGGCGGCCTAACTCGACGGGGCCATGATCCATTCCCGACTCAAATTGAGCCCCGGTAGATTGAAATTAGTTCTTAATTACTATGCTCGGCCGCGACCGGCGAGTCTGATGTGACAGGATGGACGCCAGTTACAGTGCTGGCAACCGGTTGGGTTTACACTTCCAGATCAGCTTTGACCGTCCAGATTTGAGGGGGCAGACAATGCCGCTAACTCCCGCCGATGTTCATAACGTCGCATTCAGTAAGCCGCCCATCGGCAAGCGCGGCTACAACGAGGATGAGGTCGACGCGTTCCTCGATCTCGTCGAGGGTGAGCTGACGCGGCTGATCGAGGAGAACTCCGATCTGCGTCAGCGCGTCGCCGAGCTCGAGCAGGAGACCGGCTCGGGACATTCCGGCGCCGAGTCGGCAGCCGCCACCCAGGCCATTCCGTTGTACGAACCACACCAGCCCGAGCCGGCGCCACAGCCCGCCTACGAGGCTCCCGCTCCCGCTCCCGCGCCCGCTCCCGCCCCGGCCCCGGCCGCCGCGCCTGCCGCGGCCCCGGGGGCCCCCGACGAAGAGCGACACATGAAGGCCGCCCGGGTGCTCGCACTGGCCCAGGACACTGCCGACCGGCTGACCGGCACCGCGAAGGCGGAGGCCGACAAGCTGCTCTCAGACGCCCGGGCCAACGCGGACTCGATCCTCTCCGAGGCGCGGCACACCGCCGAGACCACCGTTGCCGACGCCCGGCAGCGCTCCGACGCGATGCTGGCCGATGCGCAGATGCGCTCGGAGACTCAGCTGCGTCAGGCCCAGGAGAAGGCCGACGCGCTGCAGGCCGACGCGGAACGCAAGCATTCCGAGATCATGGGCACGATCAACCAGCAGCGGACGGTGCTCGAAGGTCGCCTCGAGCAGTTGCGCACATTCGAGCGGGAGTACCGCACCCGGCTCAAGACCTACCTGGAGTCGCAGCTTGAAGAGCTCGGCCAGCGCGGGTCGGCTGCTCCGGTCGACTCCAGCGCGAACAGCGACAGCGCTGCTTTCAACCAGTTCAACAGGGGCAACAACTAACCTGAGGACTGATCAATGCTGATCGTCGCACTTGTTATGGCCGTGATCGGCCTGGCTGCCCTGGTTACCGCGGTGGTCACCGGCAACGAAGCCATCGCGTGGGTCTGCATCGGCGCCTGCGTGATCGGTGTGATCCTGTTGATCCTGGACGCGCTGCGTGAGCGCCAGCATCGGGACACTAAACCGGCCGCCGAGGGCGACTCCACCGAGGCCGAAACCGCCGAGGACCAAGAGTACGACGCTGAATATCCCGAGGAGCAGGCGGAGACGCCGAAGGAGGCCGAAAAGCCGGCCGAGGCCGAGAAGCCCGCGGAGGCCGAGACGCCCGAGGAGCGCAGCGACTCGGAGACTAGCCGCTAGTCGAGGTGGCCAACAGCTGACGGACCTCGTCGTCTGACGTCTGGCTGAAGTCGCGGTAGTACTCACCGACAGCCAGGAAGGTCGCGGGCACCTCGACGCAGACGATGTCATCTGCGGCATTGGCGAGTTGCCGGTAGGGAGCCGGCGGGGCCACCGGAACTGCGATCACGATCTTC
>JAFAWC010000694.1 GCA_019242135.1 Mycobacteriaceae bacterium
GCGCAGGCCGGCCTGTCGTGGTCGACGATCCTGCGCAAGCGCGAGGGGTACCGGCGCGCCTTCGCCGCCTTCGACCCGCGGAAGGTGGCGCGCTTCGGCGCGCGCGACGTCGCGCGGCTCATGCGCGACGAGGGGATCGTCCGCAACCGCATGAAGATCGACGCCACCATTACTAACGCACGTGCGGCCGCGGCACTCGAGGTCGACCTGTCCGAAATGCTCTGGTCGTTCGCTCCGCCGCCGGGGCGCCCCCGCCCGGGCGCCATCAGCGATGTTCCGGCGCTGACTCCCGAGTCCATCGCGATGGCCAAGGAGTTGAAAAGACACGGGTTCCGCTTCGTCGGGCCCACCACGGCCTACGCGTTGATGCAAGCCACCGGGATGGTCGACGACCACGTGCGGTCGTGCTGGGTGCCGCCGCGATAGCGGGTCTTTGCACACCGACGTGCCGCGATGAGGAACAATGGGATCGTGAATGCGCACTTTGGAGGGAGCACTCGATGGCGGCGATGAAGCCCCGGACCGGTGACGGTCCACTGGAAGCAACCAAGGAGGGGCGCGGCATCGTAATGCGAGTACCGCTGGAGGGCGGTGGTCGCCTCGTCGTCGAACTCACTCCCGAAGAGGCCGCCGCATTGGGTGACGAACTGAAGGGCGTCACCAGCTAAGCCCCGATGAGCGCTCGCGCGAAGAGCAACTGGAACCGATGAGCGCTCGCGCGAAGAGCAGCCCCACGTTTCTGCCCAGGGTCACGCGCACACCTTGCGGTAGATCTCAATCGTCTGCTCGGCGATGTGAGCCCACGAGAACTCGTCGATACAGCGTTGACGGCCGATGCGACCGAACCGTTCGGCTTTGGCGGGATCAGCAACGAGGGCGTTCACCGCATCGGCCAGGCTCTGCTCGAATTCGGAAGCGCTGCTGGCGTCGTAGTGGACCAGCAACCCCGTTTCCCCATCGGCCACCACCTCCGGGATGCCCCCGACGTCAGAGGCCACCACCGCCGTGGCGCAGGCCATCGCCTCCAAATTCACGATTCCCAACGGTTCGTACACCGACGGGCAAACGAATACTTCTGCAGCCGAGAGGATTTCACGAATCTTGCTGATCGGAAGCATTTCCCGGACCCAGAACACGCCGCTGCGGGTGCGTGAGAGGTTCGCCACCGCACCGGTTATCTCGGCGGCGATCTCTGGAGTGTCGGGTGCGCCGGCGCACAACACCAGTTGAGCCTCTGAGGTGAAATGGTGAGCGGCCGCGACCAGGTGGGCCACGCCTTTCTGGCGGGTGATCCGGCCGACAAACGCCACGATCGGCCGCGTGAGGTCCACGCCGAGCTCCTCGAGGATGGATTCGCCCGGCGTCGGCTCGACCGGGAACCACACGTCGGTGTCGATGCCGTTGCGCACGACGTGCACCCGGCTCGGGTCCAATGCGGGATAGGTCCTCACCACGTCGTCGCGCATCCCCGAGCTGACGGCGATCACCGCGTCGGCGGCCTCGATTGCTGTGCGCTCGACCCACGAGGACACGCGATATCCACCGCCCAGCTGCTCGGCCTTCCACGGCCGTAGCGGTTCGAGCGAGTGCGCGGTCAGCACGTGCGGAATATCATGCAGCAGCGCGGCGAGGTGGCCCGCCAGGCCCGTGTACCACGTGTGCGAGTGTGCGACGGTTGCCTCGAAGGCCGAGTGGGCCATCACCAGGTCGGCTGACAGCGTCGCTAGGGCGGGGTTGGCGCCGCGCAGTGCGGGATCAGGCTGCGCCACGATCGCGCCCTGTCGGGGAGCGCCCATGCAGTGCACGTCGACCTGGCACAGTTTGCGCAACTGGGCGACGAGTTCGGTGACGTGGACTCCGGCGCCTCCGTAGACCTCCGGCGGATACTCCCGAGTCATCATTGCCACCCGCATAGGTCCCGACCGTAGCGGTGGCGGCGTGCCGCCGCATCAAGCTTCGTGGCGGCGCCGTGCCGCCGCATTCACGCTCGGCGGCGGGCGGCGTTTCAAGCGGCCGACTTGCGGGGAATTCTGGTCGCAGTCAATGCGGACGGATAGGTTCTAGGCATGAGGGAATTGCCACACGTGTTGGGCATTGTCCTCGCGGGCGGAGAGGGTAAACGCCTTTATCCGCTGACCGCCGATCGGGCCAAGCCGGCAGTCCCGTTCGGCGGCGCGTACCGGCTGATCGACTTCGTGTTGTCCAACCTCGTCAACGCCCGCTACCTGCGGATCTGTGTCCTGACGCAGTACAAGTCCCACTCGCTGGACCGCCATATCTCTCAGAACTGGCGACTCTCCGGCCTGGCCGGCGAGTACATCACTCCGGTTCCGGCTCAGCAGCGGCTGGGCCCACGCTGGTACACCGGTAGTGCCGATGCGATCTACCAGTCGATGAACCTGATCTATGACGAGGATCCCGACTACATCGTCGTCTTCGGCGCCGACCACGTGTACCGCATGGACCCCGAGCAGATGTTGCAGTTCCACATCGAAAGCGGGGCTGGCGCAACTGTGGCCGGTATCCGGGTGCCCCGCAACGAGGCGTCGGCGTTCGGATGCATCGACTCCGACGAGTCCGGCCGGATCAAAGACTTCGTCGAGAAGCCTGCCGACCCGCCCGGCACGCCCGATGACCCCGACCAGACATTCGTGTCGATGGGCAACTACATCTTCACCACCAAGGTGCTCATTGATGCAGCCCGCGCGGACGCCGACGACGACAACTCCGATCACGACATGGGCGGTGACATCATTCCCCACCTTGTCGCCGACGGGCGCGCAGCGGTCTATGACTTCAACGACAACGAGGTGCCGGGCGCGACCGAACGCGACCGCGGCTACTGGCGCGACGTGGGCACCCTAGACGCGTTCTACGACGCGCACATGGATCTTGTGTCGGTCCACCCGATCTTCAACCTGTACAACAAGCGCTGGCCGATTCGCGGTGAGTCGGAGAATCTGGCTCCGGCCAAATTCGTCAACGGCGGCTCCGCCCAGGAGTCGGTGGTCGGCGCGGGCAGCATCGTCTCGGCGGCGTCGGTGCGCAACTCGGTGTTGTCAAGCAACGTCGTGGTCGATGACGGCGCGATCGTCGAGGGCAGCGTGTTGATGCCGGGGGTGCGGGTCGGCCGCGGCGCGGTGGTGCGCCACGCGATCCTCGACAAGAACGTCGTCGTCGGTCCCGGTGAGATGGTGGGCGTCGACCTGGAGCGCGACCGGGAACGCTTTGCCGTCAGTGCCGGTGGAGTGGTTGCCGTCGGAAAAGGTATTTGGATCTAGACCTCGGGGATCAGCAGGTGCGCGTCGCGTGTCGGTCCCCAGTGCAGGGTGACGCGAGCGCGCCGCGAAGACTGGTACGCGGCAGGGAAGTTGCCGGTCAGCGGGTTGCGCGGAGTCAGCCAGCGGCCGGCGATCACCAGTCGCAGTTGTTCGCCGGCCCGGAACAATGTCGACGATGGGCCCAGCGCGACATCGACCGCTACGACTTCGCCGGCTTGCAGTGGCTGCGGATCGGTACACAGCGCAACCGGCTCCCACGGCGTCGACCTTTCATGGTCCAACGTGCGCAGCGCTACCCGTTGCCAGCCGGTGGTAACGCGGTCGCGGCCATAACCGTATGAGCCCTCGAAGGGAACAAACCTTCCGGCGCGCCACTTTTCGACACCGACGAACAGGTTCACGTCGTCACAGCCGTGCAGGTCAAGCCACAGTCGGGCCGTCATCGGCCCTGTCAGCTCTATGTCGTTGCGCACTATCCAGCTGAAAACTGCTGCGCGAGAGCGTGTTTTGAACGTGACAGAGCCCGGTGCCGACGGAGGCTCGGCTGAGAGCAGTCCAGGCCCGGCAAGATGCAGCTGCCGCCAGTGGGTCCTGGCCAGTGGCCACTCGGACTCCTCGCGCACCGCGGCCACGGTGTCACGGTCCTCGCGCACTTCCAGCCGTACGCTGCGCGACGCGGGTGCTCCGTCGAGCACGGTGCGGAAGAAGGCCAACTGCTCAGCGCGCGCCTCCTCGGAGTAGAACGTCGCCCACTTGCCGCCGCGGTGGGTGTACAGCCTGGCATGTGCCGAGCCGGTGTGGGTGAACGCGCGCATCGAACCCCGGCTGTGCAGGTTGTTGTCGGAAAAGCTGCCGCACACCAGCATCGGTACTTTGATCTCGGCGAGGTCGGGGACAAGGGATCGCCAGAAGTCGTCACGAGTCGGGTGCTCGTCTCCCATCTCGCGCATGTCGTAGGCCACTCTCGCCGTGCGGCGCAGCATCAGCGACCAAAGCCGCAAGAAGCCGTTCTCGCGGACACCGCCAGGATAAGCCAGGTCCCGGTATGCGTCGGTGAATCCCTCCCACGGGCAGATCGCGCGCAGCGCGCCGGGCGCCAGCGCTGCGGCGCCATACTGACTGATCGCAAGGTAGGACACCCCGAGCATGATCACCCGCCCGTCGCTCCATGGCTGAGCGGCGGCCCACTGCACGAGGTCGCACACGTCTTCGCTCTCCTGCCGCGAGAGCAGTGCGGCGGTGCCCTCGGAGTGACCGCATCCGCGCAGGTCGCAGTTGACCACTGCAAAGCCACTTTTCACCCACCACACCGGATCGGGCGCCTCCCAGCCGGTCAGTGCCGAGAACGTCACCGCAACGGGCTGGCGCAGCATGCGGTACTGCGGCGAAAACGTCCACCTCTGACCGCGTCGCACCGGCAGGTTGTCCTTGCCGTAGGGATGAGCGCACAGGACGACCGGGCGGCGGCCGGGCTCCGCCGACCGGAAGACGTTGACCCGCAACACTGTTCTGTCCCGCATGGGCACCTCGGCATCCCTGTCGGAAACGATGTCATCGGGCGCGTCGGTGACCGTCACCGGCGGCCTGGCAAAGCCGCGCAGCCGGGACAGTGCATAACCGAGCCGGCCGCGACGATGCCAGGGGCGATCCAGGACCGGTGTTGTCTGTCGGGACACGCCAGCCAGCCTAAGGCGAGTCGCCGCCCACAAGTCACCACACGTATGGCAACAGCCGGTAGTGCACCTCGCCGGTGTACGCCCGGTAGCCGGCGAGCTCGCGGGTGAGCATCTCTTCCTCGTCGCGGATCCGGAAGGAGATGCCCACCAGGGCGGGAACGAGAAGGATGAGCCCCCACCACGAATCGAGAGCCAGGGGCATGCCCGTCATCATGATCATCGCCCCCAGGTACATCGGGTGGCGGACCACCCCGTACAGACCGGTGGATACGAGTTTCTGGCCCTGCTCCACAGTGACGTTGGCGGACCCATAACGGTTCTGGAACAGCGTGAGAATTGCGATTCCAAGTCCGCCCGCGGCCAGCGCGTCGCCGATAAGCGCAATCCCGACCGGCACCCGCGACCAGCCGAACCGATGATCGAGGGCGCTGACCACCAGCAGCGCCGCCACCAGCACGTAGATGCCCGCGGCGACGACCTTCTGGACCGGTCGGCTTTCGGCGCCAGGACCGCTTCGCATGCGGCGATCGACTGCCGCAGGGTCATTGGTCAGGAAGTAAGCCCCCGAGAAGATCGACGCGATGGTGAATACCGCCAGGAAGACCCATGCCTGCCAGTAGTCGAACGTCCCTGCTGTTATGAACAGCAGCGCGCCGAAGACGCCGATGCCGAGAATCGACTGCAGGGCAGCCCGCACGACGATACCCATTGCATCCTCCTAGATCGCGTCCCGTCGCCGGTAAATCCCACCGGCGAGCGCGGATAACGCGATCGCGACGCCGACCATCACCGCCATCGCGGCGACGGGCAGAGTCGACGGCGCCGTCGTACGGTCCACCGGCGACAGTTCGATGAGCCAGTGCGGCAACCGCAGCAGTGCGCCGAGGTACAGCGACAGCACGACGAAGGTCACCGCCAGCCAGGCGATCACCGGCCTCCGCAGCGCGACGGCGAGAGCGGCAATCCCGCTCATCACCGCCATCGCCGGCAGCTGCGCGACGCCTGCCATGGTGAGCCGCGGAACGAGATCCGCTTGGCCCATGGTCACCGCCGCGCCCAGCCCGTTGCCGAGTCCGGCCGCGAACATCAGCACGGCGGCGCCGACCAGCGTGGCGCCGGTGCAGGCCAGCAGCCACCGCCACCGCGACACCGAGCCGGCCAGTACCTGCTCGGCGATACCGGATCCTTCGTCGTGGTTGAGTCGAAGGATCACCGCCACCACGAAACCTGTTGTGGCCGCAGCCAGGAACTGCGTCAGGGTGGTGTAGATGCCGTTATAGCCCTGCGTGGCCAGCACCCGGGCCAACAGCTCGTTGCTCTTGGCCGCATCCTGCAACGACTTGGTCATTGAGCCGAACGCCAGTCCGGACACGAATAGGCCTACACCCCAACCGATCATCTGGCCACGCTGCAACACGAGGTTCAGTTGGAACACGCCGCGGATCGGTGACGCGTTGGCACGGTCCCCGACCGACGGCAGGATTCCGTCGTCGTACTCGCGTCGGCTTTCCAGCATCATTGAAACGGTCATCAGCGCAATCGTCAGCGCAGCCAACAACGCGAACGGCAACCAGCGCAGGTCGACGAACGGCCGCATCTGCTGGGCCCATGCGATCGGAGACAACCAGCTCACCGCGCTGCCGGAATGTTTGATGACATCTCCGACACCGCGCACCAGCACGGCGGCCGCGAACGCGCCCAGCGCCGCGCCGGTCGCTGACCGGGCCTGCCGCCACAACTGTGCGGTGACCGCGGCGACCGCGCCGAACACCATCGCAACACCGGTGATGCCGAGACACATTCCGGCGCAGTTGATGAGGTCAAAGCCGGTGGCGGCGAGCGCCAGCGTCATCGTGACGGCGAGGACCGCGTTGACCGCGCCGACCAATATCAGCGCGGAGACCGTGCGAGCGTAACGACCCACCACCGATGACATCACCAATTCCGCCGCGCCGCTTTCCTCTTCGGTTCTGGTGTGCCGGATGACCGTGAGTACGGACATGATCACCGCCGCGATGATCACTGTGGTCATCAACTCGTTGGCCACCATCACGCCGAGGTCGGTCTCCCTGACCCCGAAGAACGGTCCTCCGAGCATGATGCCGGCCGGTGTCTTCAGCAGGTTGACGCGTGCGACCCGTTGCGGCTCACCGGGATACGCGAACTTCATTGCATAGGGCGCGTAGATCATCATCAAAGTCAGCGACGCGATCCACACCGACAGGCGGACACGGTCCCGTCGGGCGGCGAGCGCGAGAAGAGTCCCGATGCCGGCGATCGGCGACGATGCGGCAGCCGCCCCATGGCGCGCCGGCGGGGTCCCACTGATCGCGCTGGTCATCGGGCCGCCCCCTGGTACTCGCGCAGGAACATGTCCTCCAAGGAGGCGGGGAACACCGACAATTCGTCGATGCCCAGGTCGGTCAGCTGCGCCATCGTGCGGTCCAGGTCGGCGCGGTCCACCGAGAAC
>JAFAWC010000218.1 GCA_019242135.1 Mycobacteriaceae bacterium
AGCACCAGGTTACGGTTCACCTCAAAGGTGTCGGTGCCGGTGGCGTTGGCACGGATCAACACGTCGCCGACCCACACGCTGTGCGCATCGGGTTTCGCTGACTCCGGATCTCCTTGCAGCGCGCCTTTGTACAGCACACTGGAGCGGCAGTTCGGTTCGGCATGGTCGATGAGCAGCCGCGACTCGAAATGCTGGCCGTCGTCGGCGAAGTACAGGCCGAGCAGTTCCGCGTCACCGCCGGGTCCGCAAAACCGCACGCGCCCGGTCAGTCTCACGACGTCACCGCCGAGCGTGACGGCGACATGCCTGAGCACCGCGTCCTTTCCGAGCGAAGCATGATGGGAGGTGACGTGGACCGCGTCGTCAGCCCAGTCGGCGATGACTACCACAGTCAGCCTGGCCGCGTCGCCGACCACGAACTCGACATTGTCGGCGTAGGTACCGCTACCCTGCTGGTCGATCACGACCACCGCCTCGGCGAGGTCGCCGACCCGGACCTGAAGATGTCCGTACGCGGTCGCGCCGTCACCTGGTCCCACAACGTCGATTTCGATCGGTTCGCCCGGCGTCACACTCTCGGAGATCGTGACGATCGTTGCCTTGTTGAACGACGAGAAAGCCTGCGCGGCTACCCGATCCGCTGGGATACCGCCGTCACCAAGCCTGTCGTCATCACGGCGGACCGTCTCCACGGTCACCCCGGGCCGTTCGGCGACGTTGATTCTCGCGGCGCCGGTGGCAGGCGCGGACCCGTCGTGCAGTCCGCGCAGCCGCTTCAGCGGAGTGAACCGCCAGATTTCGTCACGGCCACCGGGCACCTCGAACGCGTTGACGTCGAACGACGTGAAGATCTCGCCCTTGGTGGCCGCAGTCAGGGCTGAGCCCTCGACTGCTTCAGTCAGGTTCGTCACTAGCCGACCGCGCCTTCCATCTGCAGCTCGATCAGGCGGTTGAGCTCCAGCGCGTACTCCATCGGCAGTTCCTTGGCGATCGGCTCGACGAACCCGCGCACCACCATCGCCATGGCCTCGTCCTCGGTGAGGCCGCGGCTCATCAGGTAGAACAACTGGTCCTCGCTGACCTTCGACACTGTGGCCTCGTGGCCCATCGTGACGTCGTCCTCCCGGATGTCGACGTAGGGGTACGTGTCGCTGCGGCTGACCGTATCGACGAGCAGCGCATCGCATTTCACGCTCGCCTTGGAGCCGTGCGCCCCCTTGTTGACCTGAACCAGGCCGCGGTAGGACGCGCGGCCGCCGCCGCGGGCCACCGACTTGGAGACGATATTGCTCGAGGTGTTCGGCGCCAGGTGAAGCATTTTCGCGCCGGTGTCCTGATGCTGGCCCTCCCCGGCGAACGCGACTGAGAGCACCTCGCCCTTGGCGTGTTCACCGGTCATCCAGACGGCCGGGTACTTCATCGTCACCTTCGACCCGATGTTGCCGTCGATCCACTCCATCGTCGCGCCGGCCTCGGCACGGGCTCGCTTGGTGACAAGGTTGTAAACGTTGCCCGACCAATTCTGGATCGTGGTGTAACGGCACCGGCCACCCGGTTTGACAATTATTTCTACCACCGCAGAGTGCAATGAATCCGAGCTGTAAACGGGAGCAGTGCAGCCCTCGATGTAATGGACGAACGCGCCCTCATCGACAATTATCAGAGTTCGCTCGAATTGCCCCATATTCTCGGTATTGATCCGGAAATAAGCCTGCAGTGGAATGTCGACGTGCACACCCGGCGGGACGTAGATGAATGAACCACCGGACCACACCGCCGTGTTCAGTGCCGAGAACTTGTTGTCGCCCGCCGGGATCACCGTACCGAAGTACTGCTTGAAGATGTCGGGGTGTTCCTGCAGGCCGGAATCGGTATCCAAGAAGATAACTCCCTGGTTTTCCAAGTCTTCCCGAATTTGATGGTAAACGACGGTACTTTCGTACTGAGCTGCAACGCCGGCAACCAATTGTTGGCGCTCCGCCTCAGGAATTCCGAGCCTGTCGTAGGTATTCTTGATGTCGTCGGGCAAGTCATCCCACGAGGCAGCTTGCTTTTCGGTGGAGCGTACGAAGTACTTGATGTTCTCGAAGTCGATGCCCCCAAGGTTGGAACCCCATCTCGGCATCGGCTTGCGCTCGAAGATGCGCAGCGCCTTCAGCCGGTTGTGGAGCATCCACTCCGGCTCGTTCTTCTTGGCCGAGATATCGCGCACGACGTCGGCTGACAGGCCACGCTTGGCGCCGGCCCCCGCGACATCGGAGTCGACCCAGCCGTAGCCATATCGGCCCAGCGAGGCAATGGCCTCTTCCTGGGACAGCGGCGTGCCAACCGTGTGGGCCGATGTGTCCGGTGTGGCCGTCATACTGAGGCTCCTTCGAGTTTGGTCTTGCTCCGGCGCGGGGTGTGCGTCGAAACGTCAGTCAGTGGTACGTGCGTGGTGCAGGCGCAGTCGCCGTTGACGATGGTGGCCAGCCTCTGCACGTGGGTGCCGAGAATCTCCGCGAAGGCGTCCCGCTCGGTTTGGCACAGTTCCGGGAACTCCTTGGCGACGTGCGACACCGGGCAATGATGCTGGCATATCTGGATGCCGTCGATTTGACCGTGCACCCGAGTGGTGCTGGTCGCGTATCCGGCACTTGTCAGCGCCTCGGCAACGCGGTCCGCGGTCGATTCAACGTCGGCGGGCGCAGCGGCCACTCCCGACAGGATGGTGTCGATGCGGCGCCGGGCAAACGTTCGGACCGCCTCGTCGCCGCCGATTTCACGGAGTTGACGCATGGCCGCGGCCGCAAGGTCGTCATAGGTGTGACCCAGCTTCGCCCGACCGGCGGCAGTCAGCCGGTAGCGTTTCGCCGGCCGGCCACGGCCGTGCTGCTGCCATGACGGCGCGGGGCTGGCCTGTGCGTCGCCCGCCTCGAGCAGCAAGTCAAGATGCCTGCGCACACCGGCGGCCGAGATGCCGAGCCGTTCGCCGATGTCCCCGGCAGTGATCGGCCCGGCCTCCAGCAGCAGCTGGACTATTGCGCCACGTGTGTGGCGGTCAACCTCCGGGCGGATTTTCACAACACCATTGTGACGGAATTCGTCAGGGTGGTCCAGGAAGGGCGCCCTATCCGGCTCGGTGACATCGGCCACCATTCGGCGGCCGTTACG
>JAFAWC010000337.1 GCA_019242135.1 Mycobacteriaceae bacterium
CGCCGTGGTGGCGGGCGGTGTCGACCTTACGGCTCAGTGACCGTAGGTCGTCGAGGCCTGGGATGCCCGGTACGAAGCTGAACATGGTCCCGAGCCTACCGATGGCTGAAACGAAACCCACGGGTCGTCTCGGTCGGCGGGCTGCCACACTGAGGGTCATGATCGGCGCTGGACCATTGACGTGGTCGACGGCGGCTCTTTCCTGGACGTGGGACACCGTTTCGGCGGTGCTGCTGGCGCTGGTGAGCGTGACCTACGTGTGGGCGTACCGTCGCCGCCGCGGCGACCTCGTCGTGCAGCGAGGACGACCGTGGTCCTTCGGCGTCGGTGTCGCACTGTGGGCGGTGGCGGCCTTCAGCGTCGTTGGTGTGTATGCCTACGTCTTGTTCTGGATGCGGGCGCTGCAGGTATTGCTGCTGCTGATGGTGGCGCCGTTCTTCATCGCGATGGGCCGGCCCGTGACGGTGCTGCGCGCGGCGCTCGGGACCGTCGGCCGGCACCGTATCGATCAGCTGCTCGGGTCGCGCCTTCTCCGCGTGTTGGCACATCCACTGACGACGTCGGTGGCGATGCTGGCAACGCCATGGTTGTTGTACTTGACGCCCTGGTACGTGGCATCGCTTGAACATGTCGCTGTCGGTGCGCTGACCCGGGTCTTTCTTGTCGTGGTGGGCTTCGGGTACTTCTATGCCCGCCTGCAGACAGATCCGGTGCCGCGCCGCTACTCTCAGCTCGTTTCGGTGGTGATCAGCGTGTTCGAAACCATCGGCGACGGACTGCTCGGCCTGGTGTTGTGGCTTGGTCCGCTGCTGGCCGTCGAGTACTACCAGAAGCTGGGCCGCGATTGGGGACCCAGCCAGCGGGTGGATCAGTCGATCGGGGCGGGGATTCTCTGGATTCTCGGCGACGTACTGGGGGTGCCGTTCCTCATCGTGTTGTTCCGCGCTTTCGGCGCCGACGAGCGGGCCCGCGCGGCCGAGGTCGACCGTGAACTGGACCGACGTGAGTCCGACGCGCGCACCGAGCACGGGCAGGCGCAGGGTGAGTCGACATTGTGGTGGCACAACGATCCGCAGCTGCGCGAGCGCTTCGGCAGGCGCTGATGCGCACCGCCCATGCCCGGCCGAGGGGAGAATTGATCAGGCACCCGCCCTGGGACCCGTCGGTGCTGAAGATCGGCTGAAGAAGTCGTCGATTTGGTGTCATTTGCAGGTTTTTCCCAGGTTCGACCCTGAGGGTTCAGGCTGTGTACCCGAACGAGGAGGATCACCCGACGACGGTGCTGGACCCCGCGCCGACCGAGGTGCTGACAAGCGCACGGCGGCGCCGGTTGCTGGGGCCGCGCGCTGTTGTGCTGGCCGCCGTGGTCGGTGCCCTGATCCTCGCCGCGACGGCGACCGCGGCAGCGGTGATCGTCCTGGGAGACGGCCACCGCGACGTCGACGCGGCACCACCGGCGGACCAGCCCACCGCGCACACCCCGACCGCGCAGCCGCCCGACGCGCCCAGCACCGGCCCGGCGGCGACCGGCAGGGGCGACGCGTCAGCGCGGCAAGCGTGGGCCCGTCAAAACGGCCAGAACCGCTCCGCGATGCGCGACCTGCCCGACGTGTCCGCGGCCACCCCGCAGCAACAGGCGGCCGCCGCGGACTTACTGGCTCGCACGCAAGCCGGCACCGCGGCCTATGCCGACACCGCGAAGGCGGCGGGCGCCGGATTCGATGTTCAAGCCGCCCTGTCGAAAGCCGAAAAAGCGCAGCCGCGGCTGGCTCAGCGACTCGCCCGCATCGACGCCGGCCGCGCCGAAGCCAACCCGCCGCTGCTGCGTGTGGTCAACCAGGCCAATCTCCGCGACGGCAGAGTCCTCGACCCCTCCGCTCCGGAGTTGCTGCTGTATCAGTACGCGGGCAACAACAGCTGGAAACTCGTCGGCGCCGGCTACATCGCCGACGAATCCTTCCCGCAGCCGGCCCCGGCTCCCGGTGGTCCGATCACCCGATGGCGCTACACCGACAAGCATCCCGCGGCGCTGACGATGGACGTTTTCTTCACCGGAAATGATCTCGCCCGCGCGTATGCCCTCACCCCGCCCATGTCCTGACCGCTCACTGCCACAACGCCGCAACGCATGGCGCCGACAACAGTTCCGCAACAGTTGGGCGCTGCGCCGCTGTCAGACGCTCGCCTACCCCATACTGGTGGCCATGCGTTCGGCGCGGCGCCGGCTGCGGCCACCGGCCGACACATCCAGCACGGCTTCCTATTCCGCAGCGAACGTGACGCTCGCCCCGCGTCGGCGTACGTTCGCGGGGCTGGGGCGAGCCGGCATAGCGATAGTGTCGGCGCTGGCCCTGGCCTTGACCGGGACGGGGTGGTGGGCCACCCGCAACCTGGTTGGCGGGATCACCGTTTCACAGGCGTTGGGTTTGGACGCGCCGCGCTCGACCGACGGCTCGATGAACATCCTGCTGATCGGCCTGGACTCGCGCAAAGACCAGCACGGCAACGACCTTCCGCAGGAAATTCTCGACGAGTTGCACGCCGGCGGGTCCGATGACGGCGGCTACAACACGAACACGCTGATCCTGGCGCACGTGAGCGCTGACAACCGGGTCGTCGCCTTCTCCATACCGCGCGACGACTACGTCCGCGCCGACGGCATCACCGGATACGACCACATCAAGATCAAACAGGCCTACGGCCTGGCCAAGCAGCAGGCCGAGCAGAAGCTCAACGACGAGGGTGTGACAGATCAGGACAGTCTGGAATCCGCGGGCCGCGAGGCCGGCAGGGCCGCGACGCTGCGCGCGGTGCGGAACCTGACGGGAGTGCCGATCGACTACTTCGCCGAGATCAACCTCGCCGGCTTCTACGACGTGGCGCAGGCGCTGGGCGGCGTGGAGGTGTGCTTGAACAACGCTGTCTACGATGACTATTCGGGTGCCGACTTTCCGGCCGGCCGGCAGCGGCTCGACGCCGCGCAGGCGCTGGCCTTCGTTCGGCAGCGCCACGGCCTGGACAACGGCGACCTCGACCGCACCCACCGCCAACAGGCCTTTTTGGTATCGGTGATGCGTCAGCTCGCCGACTCGGGCACTTTCACAGACATGGACAAGCTGGAGAAGCTGATCCAGGTCGCGCGCAAGGACATCGTGTTGTCGCAAGGCTGGGGAGAGGACCAGTTCCGCCGCGTCGGTGCCATCGCCAACAGCTCAAACGTCAGCTACCGCACGTTGCCGGTGCTGCGCTACGACACCGTCGATGACCAGGACGTCAACATCGTAGATCCGGCCGCGATCAAGGCTCAGGTCACCGCGGCGTTCGGCCAGGACGGCAGCCCCGCAGCCGGCGACC
This sequence comes from Mycobacteriaceae bacterium, assembly GCA_019242135.1. Classification (GTDB taxonomy): domain Bacteria; phylum Actinomycetota; class Actinomycetes; order Mycobacteriales; family Mycobacteriaceae; genus Mycobacterium. The sequence continues at coordinate 3,355 of JAFAWC010000337.1, forward strand.
CGGTGGTGACACCACGGGCCACGGTCGACGTGGTCAACGCCAGCGACGCCGAAGGCTTAGCGGCGCGCGTCTCAGCGGCGTTGACAGGGCGCGGCTACCCGGGCGGTGACGTCCGCAACGCCTCAGGAACCGAGCCCACCGCGACCGCGATCGGATACGGGCCCGACGCGCAAAGTGCCGCCGGGCTCGTCGGTCAAGCGCTCGGGATCAGCGCGCCGGCCAGCCCCGATCCCTCGCTTGCGCCGAACCGGGTGAGGGTAACCCTCGGTCCGGATTACGTCCCGCCGGCTGCGCTGGACGGCTCTCACGAGACCACCCCGAACACGGCTGCGCCGGCCTCATCGGCGAGCGACGGCAGTACCGACGCAGCACCCGACGCGGGCGCCCCGGTCGGCGGCAGTTCTATTCCGTGCGTGGATTAACGCCGGCCCGGATGGGCACGGCGTGAAACAGCGCGAGTAGCGCGCCGGTTACGCACCCTTGTGCTGGCTGAACCAATCACCACCGGGCCAGCCCTGGCCGGCGTAGGACGTGGCCACCACGTGTGGGGCGGGACCGACGGGGACCACCGTCCCGGAGGTCACGTTGTCGCCGCCGTGATTGGCGACGATGACGGGGGACTGTTGCCCGGCGCCATCCGACGAAGTCGCGACCGTGACAATCGCCATTGCCGCGGCGGCGGCCGCGGCCGCGCACAGCGACATGATTCGCGTGCGCGACAAGCCACCCGCCCGTGATCGGCGACTGCTCGACTCGATTGACGTCATACGATCCCCTTGCTCAGGTCTTAGCTTGGTCAGGTATTTGCTGCACTGTGGTGGCGCGGCCCCACGGCTCCCACGCGATAGTACTTGCTCGTGCGACCACGTCGACTGAATCGGCTGGAAATCTTGAATAAACAAAGACCGAGCGCGCCGCCCGACCACCCAAAGATGCCTAGACCAGCATCGACGTCAACGGAGGGTCAGAAAGCGCCCACCGCAGCTCCCACCACCAGCAACGCGCCGAGACCGCCGACGACGGCCGCGACCGTCCAGCCGGCGATGGCCAGCGTCCGCGAAATCCGCTCGGTGCCCATCACGGTGTGGTCGCGCCCCAGCATGACGAGAATCACCACGCCGATGGGCGCGCCGAATCCGCCGATCACGCTGGCGGCCACCAGCATGTCGATGACCGAAATGTTCGCTAGCGTCACGGCCACCGCGAGGGCCATCGATACCGCCAAAACTGCGTAGAATCCCAACGCGTTGCTGACCGGCTCGGATAAGCCGCGGCGCCAATCGAATTGTGCACCGACGACATACGCGGTCGTGGCCATCAGTACCGGCAGGGCCACCACCGCGGAGATGACCAGCCCGAACGCGAACAGGTCCGACGCCGCCGAGCCGGCCAGTGGGCGGAGCGCCTCAGCCGCGTCCTGCGCTGAGGCGATGGTGCGCTGTTGTTCACCCAGGGTGGCCGCCGACGCGACGAGCATGAACCACAGCATCAGCGCAGTGAAGGCCGCCCCGATGACGGCACCCCATTTCGCTCGCACCAACCCGCGGCCCGCCCCGGTGGTCTCGGGTGGTTCTTCGATGCCGCGTTGTATCGTCTCCCACACATAGACGTAGCTGGTCAGCGTCGTGCCGAGCAGTGCCAGCGCCCCGCCGACCGTGTCGCGACGCAGTGACAGTCTCGGCATCACGCTCGACGTGATGACGCGGGACCAATCCGGGTGTGCGAGAACGGCTGCCGCGGCGAAAGCAAAGAAGCCGAGCAGCAGATAACGCAGCACGGCCACCACTTCGTCGTACTTGCCGACCAGCAACAGCCCCACCAGCGCCAGTCCCAGCGGCAGCACCACCCATCGGGCGTCGACGCCGGTCAGCAGCCCGATACCGACCGCACCGGCTTGCAGGTCGGCGGCCAGGGTGACCGCGTTGACGACCACGACGGACAGCAGTAGAAGGGCGGCCACCCGCCGGCCGTAGCGTTTCAGGGTCAGCGTCTGAAGGTCGTTGCGTGCCACCGCGCCGACCTGAGCGGCGATGGTCTGCACGACTGCCAGCAGCGGCGCGACGAGCACGGCCACCCATGCGAGTTGGTATCCGGTGGCAGCGCCGACCGACGCGGCCGTGCCCACATTGGTGGGGTCGTTGTCGGATGCACTCGACAGCATCTCCGGACCGACACCGCGCAGCATCGCCACGATCCGGTGTCGCCGTCGATCCGTCACTGGCACATCCTGGCAGAAACGGGCCACTGCGGACGGCCCATCCCAATTCGCGTGCCCTTGCACGGCAGCGCTCACCCGGCACCCGTACCCATAGGTGACACGGGTCAGCCCCTACGGTGGGACGTGTGCGGTTCTCAATGGCGATACCCCAGTTGGTTAGCGGTGGCTTCGACGCGGAGGGAACGCGCCGCTACCTCATACGCGCCGAGGAGCTGGGGTTCGACGGCGGCTGGACGCTCGAACAGACCGTCGGTGAGGCACCGCTGATCGCGCCGATGGAACTTCTGGCGTTCGCGGCGTCGTGCACGTCGCGGCTGCGGTTGGGCGTAGCTGTGCTGATCACGTCGCTGCATGACCCGCTGCAGCTCGCCGCGACGGCGACCGCCGTCGACCAACTCAGCCACGGGCGGCTGGACCTCGGGGTCGCACCCGGTGGTGGTTTT
>JAFAWC010000437.1 GCA_019242135.1 Mycobacteriaceae bacterium
GCCAGTTTTGGCGCGCAATTCTTCTCGGGCCTGGTGTCGCCGTTCACGATGTTCATCGGCAACCTCAGTTATGTCGCCGTCGCGGTGGTCGGTGGCCTGCAGGTGGCCACCGGACAGATCACGTTGGGCAGCATTCAGGCCTTCATCCAGTATGTCCGCCAGTTCAATCAGCCGCTCACCCAGGTCGCGGCGATGTACAACACGTTGCAGTCCGGACTCGCGAGCGCGGAACGGGTGTTCGACCTGCTCGATGCTGAAGAGCAGGAACCCGACAGCGGGCTGCCGCTGCCATCGATGAACGGGCGTGCCGGGCGGGTGGAGTTCGACCGGGTCCATTTCAGCTACCGGCCCGGCAGCCCGGTGATCGAGGACCTGTCGTTCATAGCCGAGCCGGGAAGCACGGTCGCGATTGTTGGACCGACCGGTGCCGGCAAGACCACGCTGGTGAACCTTTTGATGCGGTTCTATGAAGTCGACTCGGGCAGGATCCTGGTCGACGGGATCGATATCGCGACGGTGAGCCGACGTTCGCTGAGATCGGCGATCGGAATGGTGCTGCAGGACACCTGGTTATTCGGCGGCACGATCGCAGACAACATCCGCTACGGGCGGCCGGGCGCGAGCGACGACGACGTGCTCGCCGCCGCACAGACGGCATACGTCGACCGGTTCATACACACGCTGCCCGACGGTTACGAGACGTGGGTCAGCGACGACGGCGCAAACATCAGCGCGGGCGAAAAACAATTGATCACCATCGCGCGAGCATTCCTGGCCCAGCCGCAACTGCTGATCCTCGACGAGGCGACCAGTTCTGTCGATACCCGCACCGAGGTGCTCATTCAGCAGGCCATGGGCGAACTACGCCGACACCGAACGAGTTTCATCATCGCCCATCGCCTTTCGACGATCCGCGACGCCGACGTGATCCTCGTGATGGAGGAGGGCCGCATCGTCGAGCGGGGCAGCCACACCGAGTTGATGGACCGACACGGCGAATACTGGTCGATGACCCAGGCCTGAGCGTCTAGACCTGCGGTCCCTCTGCCCGCAAGTCGTCCACCTCTGACATCGCTTCGCGCAGTTTCGCCAGCCAGTCATCCGTGTGCTCGCCGACCAGGCGGACGCACCACGCCAGTGCATCGGAACGCGACCGGGCGACTCCGGTGTCGACAAGGGTGTCAAGCACCTGTCGATCCGGCTGCCGGAGCCTCGTCATCACCGGAACAGCCATGTTGGTGAACATGATTCGTTCGCCGCCGATCCGAACGCCCCAACTCACGGCGCGGCCGTACCGGGCCTGCGCCTCGTCGGCGATCCGCATTCGCTCCGATCTGGTCTCCTCCCGGAACCGGGAAGCCCGGCCGGCGCCGCGTGCGTCGGCACCGGCGCCTTGGGCCCCTTCAGGCTCCGCGAGCCGACCGACGACAGTGAGCTCCTCACGATCGACGACAACCTCGGGATCCTCGGTGAACCAGTTGTCGGGTACCCGGCCGGCGAACCAGTCGGCAGCATCCGCGGCGTCGGGCTGGTCCGCTTGCTGCCAGCCGCCGGGGCGGCCGAACCGCCGCCCATGTACATGATGTGATCGCATGATTACACGATTACATGATTACGCTGCAATCGACAGCGCGTTCACTGCAGGCGTAATCGATCGGCGAAGGGTCAACGCGTGCGGACGATGGTCCAGCCACCGGCGAGCGCGGCCACCACGAGCAACACGACTCCCCACACCGGCTGCGTCAGCCAGCCGACGACCAACGCGACCGCGATCACCGGGGAGACGGCGAGCAACACCATGAGGGGATGCTGCTTGACCACCTCCAGCGTGCTGCGCACCCGGGCGCGGTCGATTTCCTTACCTGCCATGAAGCAAGAATGCCAGCGCCGTCGGGGTTAATGCGATGGATCGCTGTCGCCGGCGCGGCGGGCACGGAACAGCTTGGTCTCCCCGCGCACGCCTTTGAGGTGCCGCGCACCGGCGAAGGACCACGCGAAGGCGTCGCTGTCACCGATCACGTCGCGAGTCGACTCCGCCACGAGCACCGCACCCGGTCGCGCTACGCCGGTCACCCGGCTTGCCAGGTTGACCGGGCTGCCGAACCAGTCCCCGGCGCGACTCACCGCCAACCCGCTCGCCACGCCCACCCGCAGCTGCGGCAACTCCGAGTCCTCGGCGGCGGCGACAAGGTCCAGCGTCGCGTCGAGCAACCGGGCCGGGTCCGGGCACATCAGCATCGCGGCATCGCCGATCGTCTTGATGAGCCGGACCGGAGCCGCCGCGACCCCACGGGCAAGGTCGGCGAGCCGGCTGGCCAGGTGCTCGAGGTCTTCAGGCGGGACGGCTTCGCCCAGCCGGGTGAACCCGACAAGGTCAGCGAATGCGATCGTCACCTCCCGCGCGCCCGGCAGCGCGGTTCCCGCGGCCCGCTCCGAGGCGTTGACGGCCTCGGTCTCCAGCGCGTGCCGAAGCTGCAGGAAAAGCATGTCCTGGATCATCGGGCCGAGCAGCGGCGCCACCCGGCTGACCAGTGCCTCGGACGCGATGGCGGTCTGCAGCTCTGTCGAGCCGGGCCGCAGCACCGACCCCAGTGCGGTGTACCTCATCACCTCTGCGGCGTGGGAAAGTCCGTCGGCAACCACGCGTACCACGCTGACCAGCTGTTCGGGGTCCATCCCCACATCGACGAATTGCTGGACGCGCGCCGCCGCCTCCGCGTCGGCGCGTAAATGTACGCGCGCATCCGGGTCGTCGACGCTCGACAACCCGGCCGCCCGCTGCAGCCGCTGCAGCAGCTGCAGGTCGATGTTGAACTTTTCGCTGATCTCGCGTGCCGATAGGTAGGTCCCGTCGTCACCGAGCACCCTGCGTCCGGGCAGCAGCATCGGCGCGAACGCACCGCCGATCTGCGCTGCGGTGAAGCCCCGGCTCAGCAGCCAGGCGATTAGCTCCGCCCGTTGCGTGCGCGCCTCTCCCTGAAGCCCATCGAGCAGCCCCGACTGCTCGATGTCGCTGTCGGTCCCCACCGCGTCAACCTAACGGATGGCGCATTGTGGTGGTCTACGGTGACCGCATGGCATGCGTGTTCTGTGAGATCGTCGCGGGGCAAGCACCCGCAATTCGGATCCACGAAGACGAGGGGTACGTGGCCATCCTCGACGTCCGCCCGTTCACGCGGGGGCACACGCTTGTGCTTCCCAAGCGGCACACCGTCGATCTGACCGACACGCCGCCGCAAACGCTGGCGGACATGATCGCCATCGGCCAGCGGATCGGACGTGCGGCCCGCGCCTCGGAGCTGGCAGCCGACGGCAACAACGTCGTGGTCAACGACGGAGGCGCGGCGTTCCAATCGGTGTTCCACATCCATCTGCACGTGCTGCCGCGTCACAAGGGGGACAAGTTGTCGTTCGCCAAGGGCATCGTGTTGCGTCGCGATCCCGACCGGCAGGAGACGGGCCGGATCCTGCGCGACGCGCTGGCGCGCATCGACGCCACCGAGTGAGTCGCAGGCGTCAGAACAGTTCCTTCGCGAGGAGCTCCAGCGTCGTCTCCCGCCCGGGGGCGGTGGCCGGATCGGTGCCGCGTCCAGCCGAGGCCACGGGGTGGACCATCACTTCGTCGACGCCGAAGCGATGCGCCAGGGCGCGCACCTGCTCGGCGGCTTCGGCCGGCGCACCGACCACCGCGCGCTGTCGACCCGCGTCGACGACCGCCTGCTCCTCCGGACTCAGCCGCACTGCCTGCGCATCCTCGACCAGGCCGAGCGGCCCGAGTGCGCGGCCCGTGCGCAGCCGCGCCATCATCTGCAAATTGGGCAGCAGCAACGCTTCAGCCTCCGCGCGGGTGGGCGCCACGGCGGCGTTGACGGTCAGGAACGTGACCGGCTCGCGCGCCAGGTCGCCGGGCACAAACTCCGAGCGGTACAGCCGCAGCGCGTCCTCGGTGCCCTGGCCCGTGAAGTGGTGGGCGAACACGTACGGCAGACCCTTCGCGGCGGCCAGCCGCGCGGAGTACATCGACGAGCCCAGCAGCCACAGCCGCGGCTCACCGACCGCGGC
>JAFAWC010000484.1 GCA_019242135.1 Mycobacteriaceae bacterium
GCCATCGTTGAAGTATTTGATTGTCTTGTCGATGGCGGCGAGGAAGTCCTCGGAAGAGCCGATGTCGTTGACGGCTACTTGCGGCGAGGTGACGGAGGGACTTGGCATGTTGTTGGGTTGCTCCGGACAGGTTGGGTCGTAGGGACAATTGCATGGTGTTACCCGCGAACAGGTCGCGTGTCACCTGTCGAGGCTACTCGACCGTGTACACGCTGGACAAACTCGGTAGGGCTGCCGACTATTCCTCGCCCGGTCGCCCATCGTGCCGCTCATTGCCCCTCATTGGCGCTAACCGGTCCTAGTGGGCCGCCGAATCCCAGCTTCGCCCGTAGCCGACCGACACCTCCAACGGCACGTCGAGCGGGTAGGCGCCACCCATCCGGTCGCGGACCAGGCGTTCAAGCCGGTCACGCTCGCCCGGCGCCACTTCGAACAGCAGTTCGTCGTGCACCTGCAATAACATCCGCGACTTCAGGCCCGCTTCTCTGAGTGCCTCGTCCACCTGGATCATCGCCACTTTGATGACGTCGGCGGCGCTGCCCTGGATCGGGGCGTTGAGTGCGGCGCGTTCGGCGGCCTCACGGACTTGCCGGTTGCCGCTGTCGAGTTCGGGCAGGTAACGGCGGCGCCCGAGCACCGTCGACGTGTAGCCGTCCTTGCGGGCCTGGTCGACGACTTCGTAAAGGTAGTCGCGCACCCCGCCGAAACGCGCGAAGTACTGATCCATCTGCTCCTTCGCCTCTTCGGTGGAGATCTTCAGCTGCTGGGCCAGGCCGTACGCGCTCAGACCGTACGCCAGCCCGTATGACATCGCCTTGACACGGCGTCGCAGCTCACCGGTGACATCTGCAATGGGCACACCGAACGCGCGCGACGCGACGAACGAGTGCAGATCCTCGCCGGTACGGAATGCCTCGATCAACCCGTCGTCGTGCGACAGGTGAGCCATGATGCGCATCTCGATCTGGCTGTAGTCGGCAGTCATCAGCTCCGCATAGCCATCTCCGACGATGAACGCTTCGCGAATCAACCGGCCGGCGTCGGTGCGGATCGGGATGTTCTGCAGGTTGGGCTCGGTCGACGAGAGCCGCCCCGTCGCCGCAATGGTCTGGTTGAAGGTGGTGTGGATTCGGCCGTCCGTGGCCACCGAGTTCAGCAGCCCGTCGACGGTGACCTTGAGGCGCGTGACATCACGGTGGGTGAGCAGATGCTGAAGGAACGGATGACCGGTCTTTTCGTATAACGATTGCAAAGCGTCGGCGTCCGTGGTGTAACCGGTCTTGGTGCGCTTGGTCTTTGGCATTCCCAGCTCGTCAAACAGCACTACCTGCAACTGTTTTGGAGAGCCGAGGTTGATCTGTTTGCCGATCACGCCATAGGCCGCCTCCGCGGCGTCCCGGATCTGTTCGGCGAACTGATGCTGCAGGTCACCCAGCTGCGCAAGATCGACTGCTATGCCCGCGTTTTCCATGTCGGCCAGCACGCGCTGCACGGGCAGCTCCATCTCGTCGAGCAGCGACGAGCATTCCATCCTCGCCAGCTCGGCGTCGAGCGCCTCGGCGAGGTCGACGACCGCGCGCGCCCTCAGAATCTGAGTCTGCACCGCCTGATCGTCGACGCCATCGGTGTCGTCGAGCAGCGAGAGCTGGATCTGTTCGGGATTGTCTGCGCGCAACTCGCGGCGCAGATACCGCAACGACAGGTCGTCCAACGTGAAACTGCGCTGGCCCGGACGGACCAAATATGCGGCGAGCGCGGTGTCGGACGTCACTCCGCCCAGCTCCCATCCCCGCGACGCCAGGTCGTGCATCGCCCACTTGGCCTCGTGCGCGGCTTTCGGCTGCCGCTCGTCGGCCAGCCAACGTCCGAGTGCGGCCTCGTCCTCGGGCGTCATCACAGCGGTGTCGATGTATGCGGATTCACCGTCGGCGGCCGCGATAGCGACTGCCGTCGCGTCGCCGTCGGCCACGGCATGGGTGCCCACCACCGACAGGCCCGTCCTGCGGCCGTCTGCGGTGTGCTGGGCCAGCCAATCGGCCACGGCGCCGGGTTCCAGCGCTCCACCGCGCACGTCGAAACCCTCGTCGACCTCGGGTTCGACCGCTGCGAGCGTGTCGAACAATCGATCACGCAACACCCGGAACTCCAGGTCGTCGAACAGCCGGTGGATGTGGTCGCGGTCCCAGGGCTGCATGCGCAGCATGTCGGGCGTTTGTGCCAGCGGTACGTCACGCACGAGATCGGTCAGCTCGCGGTTCAGCACCACATGAGACAAGTTGGCCCGCAACGCATCCCCGACTTTGCCTCGCACTGAATCGACATTGTCGACCAGCGACTGGAGCGATCCGAACTCGGCGATCCACTTCGACGCGGTCTTCTCCCCCACGCCGGGAATGCCGGGCAGGTTGTCGCTGGGATCACCACGCAGCGCGGCGAAGTCGGGGTATTGCCGGGGCGTGAGCCCGTACTTCTCGAGCACCGCCTCCGGCGTGAACCGGGTCAGTTCACTGACGCCCTTCCGCGGATAGAGCACGGTTACGTCGTCGCTGACCAGCTGCAACGAGTCGCGGTCACCGGTCACGACCAGGACCCGGAAGCCGGCTGCCTCGGCCTGGGTCGCCAGTGTCGCGATGACGTCGTCGGCTTCGAACCCCGGTTCGGCGAGCACGGTGATGCCCAGGGCGACCAGCACTTCCTTGGTGATCTCGATCTGGCCGCGAAACTCGTCGGGCGCCGAGGTCCGGTTGGCCTTGTACTCGGGGTACTTGTCGGAGCGGAAGGTTTGGCGCGACACGTCGAACGCGGCCGCGACATGGGTGGGCGCCTCGTCGCGCAGCAGATTGATGAGCATCGCGGTGAACCCGTACACGGCGTTGGTCGTCAGCCCGCCCTGGGTCTTGAAGTTTTCGGCGGGCAGTGCGTAGAACGCGCGGAAGGCCAGCGAATTGCCGTCCAGCAGCATCAGCGTGGGCTTTTCGGCGGCGTCGGGCGTAGCGGATGGCGCGGAAGGGACGGCCGCGGCGGCAGGGGTGGGCACGGTCCGTGCTGGGCTCACGGACCCACTCTAGGCACCCGCCGTGACATCGCTCGACCGTCTGACCCTCCGCTGCGCGAGTTGGCAGAACTGGAACACGTTTCAGTTTTCGGGCTTCATGGGTACTCTTGCCGAGTGCCAGAAGCTCCACAAGCTCCGGCCGCTTCAGAAGCGACCGACGCCGCGAAGCCGGCGATTGACGGCTGGTTCGCCCTCGACGACTCGGGTCCGCATCTGATCGGAAGCCGGTGCCCGGCGTGCGGGACGTTCGTATTCCCGCCGCGGTCGCTGGATTGCCCGAACCCCGCGTGTGAGAGCTCCACGCTGGAGGCGGTGCCGCTGTCGCGCCGCGGCACGCTGTGGAGTTATGCCGAGAACCGCTACGCGCCGCCGCCACCGTATCCCGCTCCGGAGCCGTTCGAGCCGTTCGCCATCGCGGCGGTGCAGCTCGCCGACGAGGGACTGATCGTGCTGGGCAAGGTTGAAAAGGGGACGCTCGCAGAACATCTGAAGATCGGCATGGAGATGGAGCTGATCATCGAGTCGCTGTACCGCGACGACGATGGTGTCGACCG
>JAFAWC010000499.1 GCA_019242135.1 Mycobacteriaceae bacterium
GCGCCGCGCTGTATGTCGACGATTCGTCGTGGCCGGGCCTCGCGCAGGCCGAGCAGCTGCGCGGAAAAGAGATGTCGTACAACAATTTCACCGACGCCGACGCCGCCTGGCGCGCCGCGTTCGACCACGAGCAGACATGCGTGGCGATCATCAAGCACGCCAACCCGTGCGGCATCGCGATCTCGTCGATCTCGGTGGCCGACGCACACCGCAAGGCCCACGACTGTGACCCGGTCAGCGCGTTCGGCGGGGTGATCGCGGCCAACTCCACCGTCACCGTCGAAATGGCCGAAACCGTCGGCGAGATCTTCACCGAGGTGATCATCGCCCCCGCCTACGAGGACGGCGCGCTCGACGTGCTGTCGCGCAAGAAGAACATCCGCGTTCTCCTGGCATCCGAGCCGATGCCGGAGGGTGTCGAGTTCAAGCAGCTCAGCGGCGGTCTGCTGGTGCAGCAACGCGATGCGCTGAGCGCCGAGGGTGACGACCCGGCCAACTGGCGGCTGGCCGCCGGCGACGCCGCCGACCCGGACACGCTTGCGGATCTGAAGTTCGCATGGCGCAGTTGCCGCGCGGTGAAGTCCAACGCCATCGTGATCGCCAAGGACGGCGCAACGGTCGGCGTGGGCATGGGTCAGGTGAACCGGGTCGACGCGGCGCGGCTCGCGGTCGACCGCGCCGGGGACCGGGTGCGCGGCGCCGTGGCAGCCTCGGACGCGTTCTTCCCGTTTCCCGACGGGCTTCTGACTCTGGCCGAGGCCGGCGTCACCGCGATTGTGCATCCCGGCGGCTCCATGCGGGATGACATCGTCACCGAGGCGGCCGTCAGCGCGGGTGTGACGCTGTACGTCACCGGCGCGCGGCATTTCGCGCACTGACCGGGCCTGCTGTTGAGGTCGGGCCGGCGTGGGTGCCGAATCGACCCGATTGCGGCACCATGAAGTGTGTCCTTCACCGCGACGCGCGTCTGCGCAGTGGTCGCCGCGGCGCTGACGGCCGCAACCCTGAGCTCGTGTGGCACGTCGCCGCGAGCCGGCGACGCCGCACCGTCGGCCGTCCACAACAGCGACGATGTGACGTTTGCCCAGCGCATGATTCCTCACCACCAGCAGGCGGTGGAAATGGCCGCGATGGTGCCGTCCCACACCACGAATCCCACGCTGCGCGTGGTGGCCGTCCACATCAGCACCGATCAGCATGCGGAGATCGGCATGCTCACCGATTTGCTCACCCGCTGGGGCGCGCCGGTGTCGGCGCCCGGATCCATGTCCATGGAGGGCATGGTCGATGACGCCACGATGAATCGGCTGCCGTCACTGTCGGGCGCCCAGTTCGACACCGTGTGGATCACGGCGATGATCGGTCATCACCAAGGCGCCGTCACGATGGCGCAGGCCGAGCTCGCACACGGCCAGAACCCGGACGCGCAGAAGATGGCGCGCCTGATCATCACCGCGCAGCAGCGTGAGATTTCCTATATGACCGACTTGATCAGCACGCCGCAGTGATCTCGCTCGCCCCGAAGCCGGCGACGTCAGGCAGTAGCGTGGAGTGGTGACCCCACCCAATGACCTTCCGCGCACCGTCGGAGAGCTGCGCGCGTCGGGCCATCGTGAGCGCGGCGTCAAGCAAGAGATCCGCGAGAACCTGCTTGCCGCACTGGCTGATGGCGCCGACGTGTGGGCCGGCATCTTCGGCTTCGACGACACCGTGCTGCCCCAGCTGGAGCGTGCGCTGATCGCTGGCCACGACTTCGTGCTGCTGGGCGAGCGCGGCCAGGGCAAAACGCGGGTGCTGCGGTCACTGGAGCGATTGCTCGATGAATGGACGCCGGTGATCGCCGGTGCCGAGCTGGGTGAACATCCCTACCGCCCCATCACCCCGGGGTCGGTTCGGCGCGCCGCGGAGTCGGGCGAGGATCTGCCGGTCGCATGGAAGCACCGCAGCGAGCGGTACACCGAGAAGCTCGCGACCCCGGACACCAGCGTGGCCGATCTGGTGGGCGACATCGACCCGGTCAAGGTGGCGGAGGGCCGCAGCCTCGGCGACCCGGAGACGATCGCCTACGGGCTGATCCCCCGCGCACACCGCGGA
>JAFAWC010000600.1 GCA_019242135.1 Mycobacteriaceae bacterium
GTCAGCTTCGATGCGGTGGCGAACGGCGACAGCCTGGCCGCATGCAGGATCTCGTCGCTGTACGCGTTGCCGATGCCGGCGATCACCTTCTGATCGGTGATCACGGTCTTGAGCCGGCCACTGTTGCCCGCCAGCAGCCCGGCCAGCTCCTGGGCCGACAGCTTCAGTGCGTCGGGCCCCAGGCCGGCGATGCCGGGCACCTTGACGGGGTCATCGACGAGCCAGACCGCGAGGCGTTTCTGGGTGCCGGCCTCGGTGAGGTCGAACCCTGGCGCGGCACCCGGGGTGCCCAGGTGCACCCGCAATGCGATCGGCCCTTTTCCCGGGCGCAGCGGCGCGGCCGCCAGCTGGTCGGACCAGCGCAGCCAACCAGCCCGCGACAGATGCGTGATCAGGTGCAGGCCTGCGGCCTGCAGGCCGAGGTATTTTCCCCACCGGTTGGCGCCGGTGACCTGCTGGCCATGCAATGCGGTGATCGGCGGATCGAAGGTCTTGAGCACCGAGAACGCCGACACGTCGACGCGGCCGATGGTCGATCCGACGGCGTGGCGGCGAAGGTGCTCGGCGAGCGCTTCCACCTCGGGCAGTTCGGGCATGTCTTCAGTGTGCCGGGGTCAGTCGCGACGGGCACGCGGCACCGGGTCAATTCCGGCGCGGACGCGCCACGTCGCGCGTCACAAGTCCCAGCAGCCAACTCACGATCGACAGCAGGATCGCGGCCCATATCGCCGTCCACCAGAAATGGTCGAGATAGAGGCCCCAGCGCGTGGTGTGCGCGGTGATCCACGCGGTGATCCACAACATCAAGGCGTTGATGACGACGTGGATCAGCCCGAGCGTGAGGACGTAGAGCGGGATCGCCAGGATCTGCACGATCGGTTTGATGACCGCGTTGACCAAACCGAATATCACGCCGACGACGAAGATGATGCCGACCTTCGCCACCATCGTGCTGCCGCCGACGAAGCTGATCCCGTGCACGAACAGCGTCACCACCCACAGCGCGAACCCGGTCACCGCGGCACGGACGAGGAAAGACCCCATGCTGCTGATCCTTTCACGCAGTGCACACGTCAGTCAGACCAGTCGTTGTCACCGGCTGACCGCAGCAGGTAGGTGTCCATGATCCAACCGTGCCGGGCGCGGGCGTCGGTGCGCATCGCGGCGATGCGCTCGCCGACATCGCCGACTGTTCCCGAGACCAGCAGCTCGCGCTCGGTGCCCAAGTAGGCCCCCCACCAGATGCGGGTTGCCGGCGGGCAGTCCCGGAACGCACAGCCGCCGTCGAGCATCACGACCGCGGTGCCCGAAAACCCGGGATCCAGCTTGCGCCCGGTTGTGATCAGCACTGGCTCGCCAATGTCGTTGAGCGGCAGTCGATGTCGTGCGGTGAGCGCCTGAATCGCGGTGATGCCCGGGATCACGTCGTAGTCGATGTCGACGTGGCGGGCGACGGCCTCCAGGATTCGCAGCGTGCTGTCGTAGACCGACGGGTCACCCCACGCCAAGAACGCGCCGACGTCCCCCGGGCCCAGTTCGGCGCCGATCGCATCGGCCCAGAGTCGCTCGCGCTCCGCGTGCCAGCCGCTCACCGCCGCGAGGTAATCCGGACCCCCGGCGCGGGGTGGGTCGGCCAACTCGACGAACCGGTAGCGTCTGCCGGCGGAGATGAACCGCGCGCAAATGTCGCGTCGCCAGCCCACCAGGTCGCTCTTCGCCTGCCCTTTGTCCATCACGAAGAAGACGTCGGTGGCATTGAGCGCCGACACGGCCTGCGCGGTGACCTGGTCTGGATGACCTGGGCCGATGCCGATGACGTGAATGCGGCGCGCCACATCGGCAACGTTAGCGGCGCCGGCGAGGTGCTACGACCCCATCTCGAACTCTAAGTACCCGGTACCAGAGGTATTGACTACTGCGCGTCGGGCCGCTTAACGTCGATGCAGGACGGCCGACGAAGGGAGGCCTGCGGTGACCAGCGGGACGAACACGCGCGCGAGCCGCGAGGAGTTCTCCGAGCGGTTGCTCAAGGGCTCGGTCAAGAAGTCCTACGCGCCGGTCGTCGACATCGACTGGGACGCACCACTGGATCCGGACAGGTTCTACCTGCCGCCGAAGGTCGTTTCGCTGTACGGCACCGACATGTGGAACGCGATGAGCCGCGCGCAGCAGATCGAGCTGTCCCGGCAGGAGTTCGTCAACACGCTGTCGGCCGGCATCTGGTTTGAGAACATGCTCAACCAGTCGCTGCTGCGCGACATCCTGCACAAGGATCCCACGGCCAACGCGACCCACTACGCGCTCACCGAACTCGGCGACGAAACCAGGCACATGGTGATGTTCGGCAAGGCGATCGAGCGGGTCGGCGCGCGGCCCGTGCAGCCAAAACGGTATCAGCGGGTGATCATCAACGCGCTGCCGCTGGCCTTCCGCGGTGCATTCATGTGGGTCGCCGCACTGATCGGCGAGGAGATCTTCGACTCGTTGCAGCGACAGATGATGGACGATCCGCAGTTGCAGCCGATGGTGCAGCGGCTCATGCGGATCCATGTCACCGAAGAGGCCCGTCACATCCAGTTCGCGCGCGACGGTGTGCGCAAGCGCGTCGGCGAGATGCCCAGACGCAACCGATGGTGGGTCGGCAACATCAACGGTGTCGGCGGGGTGTTCTTCCGCTATCTGTTCACCAACCCAGTGCCGTATGACCGGGCGGGGCTGGACGGGCGCGCGGCACGCCGGGCGGCGCGTGCCAACCCGAACTACCACGAGGTGCAACGACTCGGCTTCGCCCCGCTGGCATCGTTTTTGGCGGAGGTCGGATTGATGGGTCCGATCGCGCGGCGGCTCTGGAAGCGCACCCACTTCCTGTGATCGATCCCGGAGCGTTCGAGAGCTGCTTCCCCGACCTCGTCGTCCTGGACGAGCAGGCTGTCGACGCCGTCGTGACCGCATTCGACGCCGACACGGACACCTGGCGGGTGCGGACGCGCTCCGGCCACGAGCGCCGGGCCCGCGTGGTCGTCAGCACCCACTGCCCGTTTCATCATCCTTCGACGCCGATACTCCCCGGGCGCAGTGAGTTTCGCGGCCCAACTTTTCACACGGCACACTGGGAACCTGCCGTTGACAGGCCGGGACGACGCGTTGCGGTGATCGGCGACCGCGCCGCCCATGTCATCACGCTGCTCACCGAATCACAGGTTACAGTGTTTGACCGCTTCCCGACCTGGGAGATGCGAACCACCAAGCGGTGCTTAGTCACCGGTGCGCAGCGGCGGATGAGACGGCCGGCTGTCGTGACGTCGCCCATCGAAAGAATCACCCGCGCAGGCATTCGCACCACCGACGGTACCGACCACGAGGTCGACGCGATCATCTACGCAACCGGGTCGGTGATCGCCGACAATGTCGCCGACGACGCGCTCGTCGGCTCGGGCGGACTGACGATCCGGCGGGCATGGCATCACGGCGCACACGCGTATCTGGGCGTTGCGGTGCACGGGTTTCCGAATTACTTCATGCTGGGGGGCCCGGACTCGCCGGTCGGAGAGCGGGAAACCGTCATCGCCGGCCAGTCGCGCTACATCATCGGATGCCTGCAGCGGATGAAACGCAAAGGCAGCACCCGCATCGAGGTGCGGCGCAGCGCGCAGCGACAGTACACCGAGCGGGCGCGTGTCAAAGCACCCGCATCGGCGTTCTCTTTCGGCGCAGTAGACGAACTAAGCGAAATCTATGACGGCCCGGCCACATTGACGGTGGCCGGAGACGAGTTGGCTGTCCGGGTCCGGCTCACCGGTCGCCTCGATCCGATCGACGGAAAATATCATTGGCAGGGCACAGTTTTCGGTGTCAGCAGGCAACTACCGCCGGGATCGCGGTCGGTCGTTCTGACCGCCGACGCCTGCACCGCCCAGGCCCGGATCACCGAGCAGACGCCGTGGGGCAGCTACTCGATCGCCGGTGTGGGTACGCCGCCGTTCCCGCTTGATCAACCGACGTAGCGGCCGAGCCAGTCCAGCGCCTTGGCCCAGGCATCGGCGGCAGCGGCGGGGTTGTAGCGCGGGCCGGTGTCGTTAAAGAACGCATGATCGGCGTTCGGTTCGACGATCACGTTGTTCACCAGTCCGGCCCGATTGAGCGCTGCGACCGCCGCGTCCTTGGTGGAGGTGACCCGGTTGTCCAGCGCACCGTAGATGGCCAGCACCGCGGCCTTGGAGCCGGAGAAGTCAGGATTATCGGGCAGCGGCCCGTAGAAGGGGACGGCCGCCGAAAGCTGCGGCTCCCCCGACGCCAGCAGCTGCCACACCATGCCGCCGCCGAAGCAGAACCCGACCACGGCCACCTTCTTGTCGCCGACACGGCGTTGCAGCTCGTCCACGCCTGACTTCATGTCCGCAACAAAGCGGTCCGTCGGAACGTTGCCCAACGCCGCCGTCGCTTGCGCCGGGTCGGTGAACTTGGCCGTGCCGCCCTCCTCGGACAGCAGATCGATTGCCAACGCCGAGTAGCCCGCTCCCGCGAACCGACCGGCGACCGAGCGGACCCAGTCGTTGAGGCCCTTGTTCTCGTGGATCACCAATACGCCGCCGCGCGGGTTGGTGGCCTGTGCCCACGCACCCTGCAGGTCGCCGCTGGGACCGGGCCAGGTCACGGGCGCGGTCGGCAGCGACCGATCCATTCCCGGCGGCGCCGACGTCACCGCCTGCGTCCCAGTGGTCGACCCGGTGGGCTCCTTCTTGCCGCCCGCACCGCAGGCGGCGATCAGGGCGCTGGCCGCGGCGGTGCTGAACCCCATCAGCGCCAGCCGGCGCAAAGCTTCTCGTCGCGACAGCAACCCCTCGACGTGATCAGTGGCGATTTCCTCGGCGATATAACGCTGGATTCCGGTCCGCTGAATTTCAGTCATAGGGGTCGAGTATGCGCTTGATTGCTGGGTGGCCTGGGAATGGCCGCTCAGCGGCGTAAACTGCCTATTATCCGCGCCATTTACGGGTACCCGTTACGGGATGGGGCGCAAAACGAATAACACGACAGCAGAACCGCGAGGGGTAGTCGCGGTCGGGGCATCGGCAGGTGGGGTCGAGGCGCTGGAGCGATTCGCCTCCGGCCTGCCCCGCGATTTGCCGTGCGCGGTCCTGGTGGCGCTGCACATGCCCCGCGACGCGCCGAGCGTGCTGGCCCGGATCATCGACCGGAGCGGGCTGCTGTCATCCGCTCCCGCACGACACGGCGAGCCCCTGGAATCCGGCCGGATCTACGTGGCGGTTCCGGACCGTCACCTGCTGGTGGCCGATCATCGGATCATCCTGTCCGACGGCCCCACCGAAAACGCTCATCGGCCCGCAATCAACGCGTTGTTCCGGTCCGTCGCATTGGCTCACGGCGCACGGTCGGTCGGCGTGGTGCTGTCGGGCGTGCTCGACGACGGCGTCCTCGGGTCGGTCGCGATCAAATCGCGCGGGGGCACCACGATCGTCCAGGATCCAGGGGATGCGCTTTTCTCCGCCATGCCCATCAACGCCATTCAGGCCGGGGTGGCCGACCACCGGGCCGTCGCCGCCGACATCGGCGGGCTGCTGGCAAAACTGGTAGAGCGAGAAATCGAGGATCACATTATGGAGCCCGATGCGAAGCTCGAGTTGGAGAACCGCATCGCGATGGGACGCCGGTTCTCGACATCCTTCGACACCGAAGCACTCGGCCCGCCGTCCGGGTATGTCTGCCCGGACTGCAACGGATCGCTGCAGGAGATCAGCGACGACAACTACCGGTGCCAGGTCGGCCATGCCTGGACCGCCGAGGCGCTGCTGCAGGCGCGCGACCACGAAGTCGAGGGTGCGCTGTGGGTGGCGGTGCGCAGCCTGCAGGAGAAGTCCAAACTGGCCCGGCGGATGGCCGACAACATCGGGTCGGGAAACTTGTTCATGAGGTATCAAGCCATCGCTGACGAGGCTGAGCACGCGGTCACCGTGCTCGGCAATCGGCTGTCCGAGGCCTACCGGGACGCGGGTGAACGCGGTGCCAGCTGACCCTGCGTGCCAATTGACCGTCAGAGAGCGGAAAGCTGCGGGGACCTGCGTCCTGCAGGTCGACGGTGTGCTTGATGCGACGACCTACCTTCCGTTGCGGGATGCCATCATCAAGGCGGCACTGGACAACACCGCCGTCATCATCGACGTCAGCGACCTGCGCGTCCCGGCGCCCAGCGCTCTGGTGGTGTTCACCAGCGCCCGCTGGCACGTCACTCAATGGCCGGACGTGCCGATTGCGCTGGTGTGCGCCCACGAGGCGGGGCGAAACGAAATCGCCCGCAGCGGCGTGGCGCGATACGTCCCCGTGTTCGGGACGTTGGCCGAGGCGGTTGCCGCCGTGCTCGACGGTTACACACGCCCGTACCGGCGGCGCGTGCGAGCGGAACTGCCTCGCACATCAGCCAGTGTCAGTCGCTCCCGACAGCTCGTCGAGGAGTGGCTGAGCGCGTGGTCGCTTACCGACCTGACCCCGGTCGCCAAACTGGTCGTCACGGTCTTGGTCGAGAACGTCTTGGAGCACACCCAGAGTACGCCGCGGATCCGGATGGAAACCGGAGGCGACGCCGTGACTCTCAACGTGGAAGACGACAGTTCGTCGGCTGCCACCCGCCGTGAGTCGTTGACCGGTGGGGACGACGTGACGGGCCTGGCGATTGTCGCCGCCATGTGCCGCGCCTGGGGCAACCTGCCCACACCGACGGGCAAGGTCGTCTGGGCGACCATCGGGCCCGAGAACCAGCTCTAGTACGAGTAGTGTTCAACTCCCCCGATAGTTGTCGTCGATAGTGTTGCGAACGGAACGAGATGGACGGGCAGACCGACGAGCTGAAGGATGAGGCATTCGAGGCGCTGTTGCGATACCTGCGCGACAGCCGCGGTTTTGACTTCACCGGGTACAAACGCAACTCGTTGATGCGCCGGGTACGGCATCGGATGGACCAAGCGGGATACCACACCTTCGAGGAGTACCTCGACGTGCTGCAAGCCAGCTCCGATGAATTCGCCGCCCTGTTCAACACAATTCTGATCAACGTGACCGGGTTCTTCCGCGATCCAGAGGCGTGGGACTTCATCC
>JAFAWC010000656.1 GCA_019242135.1 Mycobacteriaceae bacterium
AGTGTCGTAGCGCAACTGGGGCATCTGTGGATTGACGTCGCCGAGAATCTCGTTGCCGTGGCCGATCGACCGACCGAATCGGTCGCCGAGGCCGTCGAGGCCTGCGCGGTCGCGGCCAGCGTGTCGTTGAGCTTGACCGGATCGACCTTCTCCGAGATCGACACCACCGTTTCGAACAGCGTGTTGAACTCGGTGCTCACCGCCGACACCGAAATCACGTCGCTGGAAGCGAGCCGGCGCCGCACCGGATTAGCCGGGGAGGTGAACGAGACGTACTTATTGCCGAACACCGTGGTGGCGCTGATCTGCGCGTCGACGTTGGCGGGAATCGAGGCCAGATACTTCGGGTCGACGTCCAGCGACAACTTCGCGGTCGGCGTGCCGCTCTCGTTGATCTGCTCGACCTTGGCGACTCTGCCGATCGGGACTCCGTTGTAGGTCACCTTCGCCCCGCGATCCAAAACCAAGCCGGACCGTGGTGCCAGCACCGTCAATCGGACCTTCGGTGTGAAATCCCCGCGGAATTGTAAGTACACCAACGCGATCCCCGCGGCGACGATCATCGTCAGCGCCAATCCCGCCAACTTGTACCGCGGGCGGGCCTCTCGATTCAACGGGGCAGTCATCGCGCTACACACCGTAGGGGCATGTGATGGTGTTTCGTGGCGGCTAGCGGAAGTTATTCTGGCTCACGGCCGCGGCGAAGCTGTATTCCACGTGGTTGCTTCTCGCACTTTTCCGCGTGGAATACCGTTTCGGCGGGGCGCTGCACCACAATGTGTGGTCTATGGGTTCTGATGTTGCGTTCGCGGGTGCCGCCGAGCAGGCGCGGCTGCTCGCCGAGGGCCGCACCACCGCACCGGCGCTCGTCGAGCAGTATCTCGACCGGATCGACCGGCTGAATCCCGTGCTGCGTGCGTACCGGGTGGTGCTGGGGGACTCGGCTCGCGCCGAGGCGGCGGCCGCGCAGCGGCGGCTGGACGCGGGGGAGCGGTTGCCGCTGCTCGGTGTGCCGATCGCGATCAAGGACGACGCGGACGTTGCCGGCGAAGTCACCACCATGGGAACCGGCGGGTACGGGCCGCCCAAAGATCGAGACGCAGAGGTGGTTCGCCGGCTTCGGGAGGCGGGCGCGGTGATCCTCGGCAAGACGTCGGTGCCGGAGCTGTGTATCTGGCCGTTCACCGAGTCGCTGACTTTCGGCGCTACCAGAAATCCGTGGGATATCGGACGCACGCCCGGTGGAAGCAGCGGCGGATCGGCGGCAGCGGTCGCCGCGGGGCTGGCAGCGATGGCGTTGGGCTCCGATGGTGGAGGCTCCATCCGGATCCCGTCGACGTGGTGCGGCCTGTTCGGCATCAAGCCCCAGCGCGACCGCGTGCCGCTGGCGCCGCACGACGGCGCGTGGAACGGGCTGAGCGTCAACGGGCCCATCGGCCGCACCGTGGCCGACGCGGCGCTGTTCCTCGACGTCACGACAGCGACGCCGGCGCCGGCCGGCGGATTTGTCGCCGCGGCAGCGCGCGCCCCCGGCAGGCTGCGAATCGCGTTGAGCACCAAGGTCCCTCCGCCGATCGTCACCCGCGTCGGCGCGGCGCAGCGGCGGGCGGTGCGGGACGCGGGCGCACTGCTCGGCGAGCTGGGCCACGAAGTCGTGGCCCGCGACCCCGATTATCCGGTGGCCGCGACGATGACGAATCTGCTGCCCCGCTACCTGCGAGGGGTCCGCGACGACATGGCCATGATCGCCGAACCCGGCCGGGTGGAGGCGCGAACCCGCGAGGTGGCCCGGCTCGGCGGACTGTTCTCGGATCGCCGCATCGCCGCCGCGCGCGCCGCGGAGGACTCGGTCCGCGCACGGGTGCTGTCGATCTTCGATGACATCGACGTTGTGGTCACGCCGGGAACCGCCCAGGGTCCGTCGCGGATCGGGGCCTATCAGCGCCGCGGAGCCATCGCGACATTCCTGCTCGTCGGACAGCGGGTCCCGTTTCAGGAAATCTTCAACGTGACCGGGCAGCCGGCGGCGGTCGTGCCCTGGGGACTCGACCGGGATGGTCTGCCATTGTCGATTCAGCTGGTCGGACGGCCTTCCGACGAGGCGACCCTGCTGTCGTTGAGTGGCCAGCTCGAGAAGGCGCGGCCGTGGTCTGGGCGCCGGCCGCCGGTGAGCTGAGTCGGGGGTGTAACAGGTGCATGCGCCCCGGCGATGTAGGTCATAGCCCGGTGCCGTCCCAGACCGACCCGACCCATCAACGGCACCGGGCTACATCGTTCTCTGGTTACCTGGCGGATGTGTTTGACGACCTGATGACAGGGGCAACCGGTCGCTATGCCAACCGACAGCGCTGACGATCCCGACGTGGGCGGACCGGATGACACCCTGAGCCCGGAGGAGTCGCTGGACTCCGACGAGGTACGCAACGCCGACGGCGACGAGGTGGTTGACCCGCCTGACAGCTGGCTGGAACCTCGAGAGGACCAATCGCTTGACGAGAGGCTGGCCAGCGAGGAGCCGGACACCTCGGTGGACACCCCGCTTTCCGACGCCGCGGACACGCCGGACGGCATCGCCCCGGCGGAATTCGGCGTGAAGGAGTCCGAGCTGGTCGATGGGGTGATCGTGCAAGATTCGAGGATCAGTCGCGGTCAAGTCGGCGGCGCGCCGGAGGACGGCGACTCGTTCTTCGATATGGAATGAGCCGGCGTCAACGCGAGGCGGCAACTGCGACACCCATGGCGCGGAGATTGTCGAGGGCCTGGTCGGAGGTGTCGGGCGCGACGCCGGCCGTGAGGTCTTGCAGGACCGTCGTGACAAATCCGGCGCGAGCGGCATCCTGCGCCGTCGCCAGCACGCAGTAGTCAGTGGCCACGCCGACCACGACCACTTCATCGACTCCGCGCTGCTCTAGCCAGTCGGTGAGCGGCACACCGCGTTCGCAGGCACCTTCGAACCCGCTGTAGGCCGCCGAGTACTCGCCCTTGGTGAAAACCGCTTCGATACAGGTGGTGTCGAGGTCGGGG
>JAFAWC010000298.1 GCA_019242135.1 Mycobacteriaceae bacterium
TGAAGGCCGCGGTGACTCCCGCCGCGTCGTCGTAGGCGCTGACGAGCCGGTCGACGGCCTTGACGAGGTCGGTGCCCAGCAGCAGACAGTCCCCCCGGTGCATCACCGCCGCCAGAGAGGTAAGGAACTGCGCGCGCGGGCCTGGTGTCAGGTTACCGATCGTCGACCCCAGGAAGGCGATCAATCGTTTTCCGGTGGTTGGGATTTCGACCAGATGCTCTTCGAAGTCGCCGCACACCGCGTCGACCTCGACGCCGGGGTATTCGGCGAGGATCGCCGCACCGGCCGTCTCGAGCACGCCCGCGTCGACGTCGAACGGGATGAACCGCCGCAGGGTGCCACGGCTGTGCAATGCGTCGAGCAGCATCCTGGTCTTCTCCGACGTGCCCCTGCCGAGTTCGACGAGCGTGTCCGCGCCGCTCACCTCGGCGATCGAGGCGGCGTTGGCCCGCAGGATCGCCGCCTCGGTGCGGGTGGGATAGTACTCCGGCAGGCGGGTGATCTGGTCGAACAGCTCGCTACCGACCTCGTCGTAAAACCACTTGGGCGGCAACGACTTCGGCACCTGACGCAGCCCGTGGGACACGTCGTGGCGCAGCGCGCGGTTCGCGGAGTCCGCCGCCAGGTGGTTGGCGAGCATGACGCTCATAGCAGTCCTTTCATCGGGAACAGCGCGACCGCGCCGCCGGCGACCTGCACCAGGTGACGGTCGGGGACCTCCTGCCACGCCGGGTCGTCGTCGAGCGGCTCACTTGCCACCACAACCCCGTCGTCGGCCCGCAAGACCGAAAGCGTGTCGCCCCAGGTGGTGGCCAGCAGCTGCGAACCGTTGCCGGCGAGGATGTTCAACCGGGCGTTGGGGTCAGCCGCCGCGACCTCAATCACGGTGTCCGCCAGAGCATCAAGGCCGCGGTCGAAGATCAGTGCGGCGAGCAACGCACTGTCGACCACCGACTCGGCGCGCGGCGACAACGGCAGGATGGTGCGGTCGACGAGCCCGTTGTGCGAGAGCAGCCAGCGGCCGTCGGTGAACGGCGCCGCGGCCGACGCCTCCACCGGCATGCCCGCGCTCGCCGAGCGGACCGCGGCCACCACGCAGCTACTGCGTAGCACCGGCGCCAGCGACGCGAACGACACATCGCTCCACAGCGGTGAGGCGCTGCGCCAGCGTCGCACCACCCCATCGGCGTCGAAGAAACCTGTCCCCCACCCGTCGGCGTTGATCAGGCCGTGCTTCTGCTGCCTCGGTGCATATGACTGCACCGCAAGCCCGTACGGTGGATCAAGAAGCAGCGACGCCAGCGAGCGCGGTGCACCGAGCCAACCGAGGTGGCGGCACATCAGCTCGGTGCTCCTGGCGTACGCGGCTCGTCGGGCTCGTGGGGCTCGTCTGGCTCGTCCCACGCGAGCCGCACGCCCGCGAAGATCTGTCGGCGAATCGGAAGGTCCCAGTTGCGGAAGCTGGGCCGCAGGATCTCCGGGGCGACAGCCCACGACCCGCCACGCAGCACACGGTAGTCGCCGTCGAAGAACGGCTGGGAGTAGCGCTCGTAGATCATCGGCGTGAAGCCCGGCCACGGCCGCAGCGGCGACGACGTCCACTCCCACACGTCGCCCAGCATCTGCTCGACGCCGTACGCCGACGCGCCCTGCGGGTAGGCGCCGACCGGGGCCGGCCGCAGCGCACCGCCGCCGAGGTTGGCGACCTCGCTGCTAAGATCCGCGTCTCCCCAGGGAAAGCGGCGGCGCCGCCGCCGCTGTGGATCCCAGGCGCAGGCCTTCTCCCACTCGATCTCGGTGGGCAACCGCGCGCCCGCCCACGCCGCGTAGGCGGCCGCCTCGAAGAAGGTGACGTGTTGCACCGGCTCCGCAGCAGGGATCTCCTCCACGCAACCGAACCGGGTCCGGGTGCCGTCGCCGTTCCAGAACTGCGGGGCCAGAAGGCCCGCGCGCTCGCGATGCGCCCAACCGCGCGGCGACCACCACCGCGGGTTGCGATAGCCGCCGTCGTCGACGAACGCCTGCCATTCGCCGTTGGTGACGGGGACGCGCCCGATGCGGAACGCGGGGACGTCGACGACGTGAGCCGGTCGCTCGTTGTCGAGGGAGTGCGGCTCGGTGGAAGCGTCCACTCCGAGCACGAACGGCCCCGCGGGCACCGACACCGACGTGCCCGCGACACCACAACGTCCGCGCGGCAGCGGCGCGCCGAACCGCAGCAGCGGCTCACCGACCCGCAGATTCAGCGCCTGGAGCATGGTCTCGTCGTGCTGGTGTTCGTGGCTGAGCACGAGTGCGAACGGAAAGACGTCCTCCTCGGCCGCCTCGTCTAAAGTGTCCAGCGCGTCGAACGCCTTGTCCCGCACGGTGCGACAGAATCCGCGGGCTTCGGCCGGCGACATGAGCGGCAGGTCCACCCGGCTGGCGCGGGAGTGGGTGAACGCGTCGTAAAGCGACTCGACCCGCGGATCGAGGATGCTGGGCCGAGATGGGTCACCGTGCCGCAGCAGCCACAGCTCCTCCTGTTGACCGATGTGGGCGAGGTCCCACACCAGTGGGCTCATCAGCGGGTGGTACTGGCGGCGCAGCTCCGCGTCGTCCCAGTCGACCAGGGCCAGGGTCCGGTCGCGGGCGGCGGTCAGCTGCCGGGCCAGTGTCTCGCGGCGGCTCACGCTTCGCCTCCCGCCATCTCAGTCACGGCCGTCGGCACGCCGCGGCGGATGGCCCGCTCGGCGAATTCGTCACCCGGACAGCTGGCCCGCTCGACCAGACGGACCAACCGCTGCATCGAGTCCCACAGCGTCGGGGGCACGCACTGCGCGGCCGCCTGCACGCAGCGGACGGCACAGGCATGCAGCCGCCGGTCCGCCAGACCGATCCGCGCCGCGACGTCCCATGCGGTGGCCACAGGCTCGGTGGCTGCGGCCGCGACGTCGGCGAGGGCCGGGTCGTCGAGCAGCGCGACGAGCGTGAACACCAGAGCGGGCCACAGCGCATCCGGCACGGTGTCGAGGTACCGGATCTCCAGCCACCCGCGCGGGCGCACCGGCGGGAACAGCGTGGTCAGGTGATAGTCGAGATCGGCCGTGGTGGGCCGGCGGCCGGCCAGTATCGGGTCCCCGTCAACCCAGTCCGCGAACGCGACATATTCCTTGACCGGTTCGGCGGACCCGTCGGAGTTGTGCACGAGCATCACGGGTGCCCGCAGCGCGTAGCGGGCCCAGTCGCTGGCCGGATCGTCGCCGTTGGCGCCGAGCACCGGACCGCACCGGGCGGTGTCCAGCTGACTCCACACCCGTTGCCGTGTGCTTCGCCAACCCGAGAACGAACCCGACAGCAGCGGGGAATTGGCCGCGATCGCGATCATCATTGGGCCTAGCGCGTGTGCCAGCCGGACCCGGTCGGCCCAGCCGCCCGCCGGGCCGGCGTCGAGGTTGACCTGGATCGAGGCGGTGGAGGTCATCATTGCCGCGCCCGCGGCACCGGTTCGGGCCGCGGCGAAATGCTGTTCCATCGCGCGGTAGCGCGCGCCGGGATTGATCCGGTGTGGCGGGCGCAGCGGGTCGGCACCCAGCAGCACCAACCCCAGGCCCGCCGTCGCGAACACGGTGCGCAGGACCGCGCGGTCGGCGGTCAAGCCCTCGATCGCCGCGACCACTCCGCGCGCCGGTGGGGTGGAGAGCTCGACGGCGCCCCCCGGCTCCACCGTCACCCTGCTGCCGAACGGGAGCTCGGGAATCTCGTCAAGGACCGCGCAGAGGTCCTGCCAACCCGGCCGGCGCATCGGATCGGCGACGTCGAAGCAGTGGGCCTCCAGCTCCAGCCCGACGAGTCCGACGGCAGAATCGGCCAAGCAACGGGAGCTGATGTGATCGGCGGCATCCGTGAGCGAACCGAGCGGCGCTTGATGCACGTCTGACGTAACCGCGAGCGTGGTCTCGGCCATCCCTCCATCCTGCAGGGGACCCCCGACAAGTTCCGAGATTTTTATTGACCTAGGGAGTTCTGCATCGCGCCGGCCAACACGTTGACCGCTGGGCCGCCGTTGCCGGATTGACAGACCTTCGCCTGAAGCAGCACGTTCTCGCGTCTGCGGGTTTGCGTGAAGCATCGGCGGTCGGTGCCGGCCTGCTGTTTCACCCAGTCCGCGTCCGTCGCGTTGAGCAGCCCGCTGGAGAACGACCACACCTCGGTGGTCCCATCGGACAGGTGCATCGGGGTGGTCTGCCCCGAGCAGCCGGTGGTGCGGTCGACGACACGGTGGAACGCCCGGTCGGCCGCGTCGTTCGTGGCGAAGACGCCGACGGCCTGCTTGACATAGTGCGTCTCATCGGTCGGCGACTCCTTGGTCTCCGCGCCGTTGAACGACGCCAGGTCGGGGTCGTCGTAGACCTCGGGCAGTCCGATGTCAGCCCAGTTGTTGCACTGCGGCAGGTCCACCCAAAATCCTTGGAACGGCTCGGTGAAGAAGTTCTCCCACCGCATGGTCGCGCCGATGATGTTGCCGACCGATCCCTTTCCGAGGACCGCGTAGTTGACCACCCCGGGCCCCGACGGCCCGGCGTGTGCGGGCGCGGCAACGCTCACGGCGACGCCGACGGCGATCGCTGCTGCGGTCAGGCGCATTAGACCTTCGCCGAAACTTCGACGTCGATGTTGCCCCGGGTGGCCTTGGAGTACGGGCAGACCTGGTGAGCCTTGTTCATGAGGTCGTCGGCCTGCGACTGATCGAGCCCCGGCAGATAGCCGATCAAGTGGGCGGTCAGGCCGAAGCCGCCCTCGGAATCCTTGCCTAACCCGATCTGGACGGTGATGCCGGTGGCGTCGTCGAGCTTGATCTTGTCGTGGCCGGCGACCAGGCGCAGTGCTCCGAGGAAGCAGGCAGCGTACCCCGCCGAAAACAGCAGCTCCGGGTTCACGCCCTCACCGCTGCCACCCATCTCCTTCGGCGGCCTGGTGTCCAGGTCGATCTTGTTGTCCGAGGACTTCACGTGGCCGTCGCGGCCACCGCCGGTCGCGGTTGATTCTGCGGTGTAGACAACGTCGATGCTCATGCGGTCGATCATGCCAAGACGGGTGGTGAAACAGAAGCCAGGGGACCGGGGGCCCCTGGCTTCTGGTTGGCTGGCCGGTTAGGTGTTGTTGCCGTTGAGGTTGGCGCGAACGCCTTCTTCGATCGCCTTGCCGAGATCGGCGTCGATATTGGTCCAGTATTCAAACACCCGGGACAGCACCGGCTCTTTGACGCCTTTGGATACGTGCCCGATGACGTTGTGGGCTAGGCGTTCTCGCGCTGCCTCGTCGAGGACCTCGCGCACCATCGTGCCGGCCTGGCCGAAGTCGTCGTCGTCTTGGCGCAGGGTGTAGGCGGCGCGCACCATCTCGCCGTCGGAGGCCCAGTGCACCTCCGCAGCGCGGGCCGGATCGGCCTCGGGACCGCCCATGCTGTTGGGGGCGTACACCGGGTCGGTGGCGTTGCGGATGCGCATCGCGCCGTCCTTTGAGTAGGCGCGGACTTCCACCTTGGGTTCGTTGACCGGGATCTGCTTGTAGTTCACCCCGAGCCGGGCGCGGTGGGCGTCGGCGTAGGAGAACCCGCGCGCCAACAGCATCTTGTCGGGGGACAGCCCGGTGCCCGGCACGATGTTGTCGGGCTCGAAGGCGGCCTGCTCGATCTGGGCGTGATAGTCGGTCACGTTGCGGTCCAGGGTCAACCGGCCCACCTCGTGCAACGGATAGTCGCCGTGCGGCCACACCTTGGTCAGATCGAACGGGTTGTACCGGTAGGTCTTGGCGTCCTCGAACGGCATGATCTGCACGTTGAGCGTCCAGGACGGGAAGTCACCGGCCTCGATCGCGGTGTACAGGTCGCGCTGATGGGCGTCGCCGTCCTCGCCGGCCATCTGGTCGCCCTCCTCCTGGGTGAGGAACTCGATGCCCTGGTCGGTCTTGAAGTGGTACTTCACCCAGAACACCTCACCCGCGGCGTTGATCCAGCTGTAGGTGTGGCTCGAATAGCCGTTCATGTGCCGCCAGCTCTTGGGGATGCCCCGATCACCCATCAGCCAGGTCACCTGGTGCGCCGACTCGGGCGAAAGGGTCCAAAAGTCCCACTGCATGTGGTGATCACGCAGATTGGAGGACTGCATCCGCTTCTGGGAGCGAATGAAATTTTGGAACTTCATCGGGTCGCGCATGAAAAACACCGGGGT
The DNA here is from genome assembly GCA_019242135.1 of Mycobacteriaceae bacterium. GTDB lineage: Bacteria > Actinomycetota > Actinomycetes > Mycobacteriales > Mycobacteriaceae > Mycobacterium. Next base: position 6,213 of record JAFAWC010000298.1, read on the forward strand.
GTTGTTGCCGACCATGTCGAAGTTGCCCTCGCTGGTGTAGAACTTCAGCGCAAATCCGCGCGGATCGCGCCAGGTGTCGGGGCTGCCGCGCTCGCCGGCCACCGTGGAAAACCGGATCAGCGTGTCCGTCTTGGTGCCGGGTGCGAACACGGCGGCCCTCGTATACTCGCTGACATCGGCGGTCACCTCGAAGTGGCCAAATGCCCCGCCACCCTTGGCGTGCGGCTGACGCTCCGGAATGCGCTCCCGGTTGAAGTTGGCCATCTGCTCGATCAGATAGTGGTCCTGCAACAACACGGGGCCGTCGGGACCCACGGTCAGCGAATGCTCGACACTGGGTACCGGAGCACCACCGTCCGTTGTCGCATAGTTTTCGGTCATCTATTTACTCCTCTCGCGGGCTCTCACGGCATACCCAAAAACCCGGGCGTCGAGGCACGGGAATTTGTGGAGCGAGATTTGTTGCGCTCGGTGTGTCGCGCTAGGCGTACCGCGCTACGGGCGCGGGGACGGACTGCTGGGGCTCGGGCTGAGCGGCGCCGGGGCGGCCCGGTGGAAGAAGTGGACGCCGCGACCGTGGTGGCTTCCGAAGTGCCCGGGGGCCGGCGCGGAATGCCTGCCCATAAAAAATCCCGAGAAAAACACGAAGCCGACGACGAGCACGATGCCGGCGATGATCCCGACCCACGTCAACACCCGATGGACCCGGTTCGGCCGGGCGCGGCCGGGCGCCTGACGCGCAACCGGCGCGGTCGGATGCTCAGCTGTCTCCGTCATGACCTCGATGATGCCGGGGCAGCTGAACACGTGGGCTCAAACATGCCGATAGTTTCCTGTGAATGACGGACATGTTAACCCGTCCGGGCGCGCAGGTGCTTCGCCAGATCGAGTTAACGCGAACTTTCGCGAGCGGGGGGCACGGCGGCGCCGGTTTCGCCGCTGCCGGTTTAGGCCCGCACGGTGGCGTGCAAAGCCAGTTCCGCGCCGGCGCGCCGCTCCACCAGTAGCGGTACGAAGTCGCGGACCGAACTGTGAGTGAACCGAGCCAGGGCAAGTGCCACGCTCGCGGAAACCTGATCAGCGGAGAGATGCGCGAACCTGCCCATAAGCCGCTGCTGGACCTCGTCGATCAACGCCGCCTCGCTGCTGAAGCCTGGCACATGCGATAGCGTGCGGCCTGGCTGCCGTTACGTCAAGTCGAACGGTGAATGAACGCTGTCGGTCGGGCCGGTGAACGCCACCAATCCGTGGTGCGGCGGACACGTCGGCGAAGTTTGTGATCTCGTGAGGCACTTAGCTCGATTCGGCTCGCGGCCGGGTCCAGCCAAGGCTATTTTACGTCCGTGACGAATAGGACGGGGGTCGTCGGTTTGCCGCCTGGGCACGTGGCCGATTCCCAGCAAGCCGC
>JAFAWC010000316.1 GCA_019242135.1 Mycobacteriaceae bacterium
ACCTACCCGGTGCTGCAAGCCGCCGATGTGCTGCTCTACGACACCGACCTCGTGCCGGTCGGTGAGGACCAGCGTCAGCATCTGGAGCTAGCCCGCGACGTCGCGCAACGCTTCAACAGCCGCTTCCCCGACACGTTCGTCGTGCCGGAGGTGCTAATCGGCGAGGCGACGGCCAAGATCTACGACCTCGCGGACCCGACGACGAAGATGAGCAAGTCGGCGGGTACGGCGGCCGGGCTGATCAGCCTGCTCGACGATCCCGCGGTGACCGCCAAGAAGATCCGCTCGGCGGTCACCGACAGTGGACGCGAGGTGCGCTACGACCCCGACGCCCAACCGGGCGTGTCGAATCTGCTGACGATCCAGTCGGCGGCCACCGGCACCCACGTCGACAAGCTGGTCGAGGCATACGCGGGCCGCGGCTACGGCGACCTCAAGGCCGACACCGCCGACGCCGTGGTCGAGTTCGTCACGCCGCTGCGGGCACGGGTGCACGAGTTGATCGGCGACCCAACGGAGTTGGAGGCAATCCTGGGTCGGGGGGCCGAACGGGCTCGCGAGGTGTCGGCAAAGACGATCGCGAAGGTGTATGAGCGGCTAGGGTTTCTGCAGATCCGTTAGCTGGTTCGGGAGGCGGGCAGTGAACCGGGCAGGGCCCAAAAACGACACGTCCGAGCCGGACAAGCCGGGAATCATGGACCGACTGCGCGCGCGCTACCGCTGGTTCGATCACGCCATGCGCGCGCAAGAGCGCTACCGCAACCACAACGGTGACTTCTACGCCGCCGGCATCACCTACTTCACCGTGTTCGCGCTGTTTCCGCTGCTGATGGTCGGTTTCGCGATCGCCGGCGTCGTGCTGCTGCGCCAGCCGGATGTGCTCGCCCAGATCCACGACGCGATCAAGCGCACGGTGTCGGGCGGCTACGGGCAGCAGATCGTCGAGCTGATGGATCGCGCCATCCGATCGTGGACCTCGGTGGGGATCATCGGGTTGGCGGCGGCGCTGTGGGCGGGACTGGGCTGGATGGCCAACCTGCGGAAGGCGCTGAGCGCGATGTGGGGACAACAGCAGTCCGGCGCCGGGTTCGTGCGTACCAAGGCGTCCGATCTGGTAGCGCTGTTGTCCGCCTTTTTGGCCATCGTCCTCACGGTCGCGCTGACCACACTGTCCAGCGGTGGCCTGATGAAAAAGATCCTGGAGTGGCTCGGCCTTCAGCACGCACCCGGCGTCGGTTTGTTGCTACAGGTGGTCTCCGTCGTGGCGTCACTGTTGATCTCGTGGCTGCTGTTCACCTGGATGATCGCGCGTCTGCCGCGCGAGTCGCTGAGCTTCCGGAGCTCGGTGCGCGCCGGCCTGTTGGCCGCCGTCGCCTTCGAGGTGTTCAAGCAGGTGGCGACGGTGTATCTGCGCGCGATCATGCGTGGACCCGCCGGTGCCACCTTCGGCTCGATCCTCGGCCTTTTGGTGTTCGCCTACATCACGGCGCGCCTGATCCTGTTCGCAACCGCGTGGGCGGCGACCGCGACCGAGAACGTTGTCCTGGCGCCGGCCCCGCCGCCGGGGGCGGCGATCATCGCGCCGCGAAGCCTGGCCACCGCTGGGATCGGGGTGCAAGGGGCGCTGGTCGCAGGAGCGGTGGGCGCGCTAGGCGCGCTGGGGGTTTCCCGGGTGCTGCGACGAAGGCAGCGCTGAATAGGTCTACGTCTTCGCGCGCCGGTTGACCGAGCGGGCCGCGAGAATCAGGCCCAACACGATCGCGGCGCCCCCGATCACGACGCCCACCCGCACCGGTAGTTCATTCATCGCTGCGGGGGCGGCTGCCGCGGTCGGGGCGGTGGTGTCGTTCGCCGGCCTCGCGGTGAGCGACGGATCGGGATTGACCAGCATGCCCACCTTCGTCCCGCGCGGTGTCGCGAACCCGTAGTCCAGCAAGTGGGCGGCCTGCTCCCACGGTGCGATCGGCTGCCTGGTGCCGTGCAGCAGCACCGCCATCAGCCGCCGGCCGTCGTG
>JAFAWC010000329.1 GCA_019242135.1 Mycobacteriaceae bacterium
CCGGCGCCCGAGCACCGGCCGGTGGCAGGTGGTGGTGATCGAAGACGCCGACCGGCTCACCGAGGGCGCGGCGAACGCGCTGTTGAAGGTGGTCGAAGAACCGCCACCGTCGACGGTGTTTCTGTTGTGCGCACCGTCGGTTGATCCCGAGGACATCGCCATCACACTGCGGTCACGCTGTCGCCATGTTGCCCTGGTGACGCCGACGGTCGAGGCGATTGCGCAGGTGCTGATCGACACCGATGGGCTTGATCCTCAGCAGGCGCAGTGGGCGGCGTCGGTCGGTGGCGGACACGTGGGCCGGGCCCGGCGGCTGGCGACCGATCCGGCCGCGCGCGAACGCCGTCAGCGGGCGCTGAGTTTGGTTCGCGACGCGGTGAATCCGGCACGGGCCTTCGCCGCAGCCGAGGAGCTGGTGGCCACCGCCGACGCGGAAGCGAAGGCGTTGACCGCCGACCGCGACGAGACGGAGGCGGAGGAGCTGAAAACGGCGCTGGGCGCCGGCGGCACCGGCAAGGGCACCGCCGCGACACTGCGAGGCGCGACGGGCGCGATCAGAGACCTTGAACGGCGGCAGAAGTCGCGGCTCACCCGCGCCTCCCGCGATGAGCTGGACCGGGCACTGATCGACCTGGCGAATTACTTTCGCGATGCGCTGCTGGTTGCCTCGGGCGCCGGCGAGGTTCGCGCCAATCACCCCGACATGGCCGAGCGCGTGGGCGCCTTGGCCGACCACGCGGCCCCGGAGGATCTGCTGGCCTGTATCGAGGCGGTGCTCGAGTGCCGGGAGGCGTTGGCGATGAACGTCAAGCCGAGGTTCGCGGTGGATGGGTTGGTCGCGGCGGTCGGCCAGGCCCTGCGCGACTGACGCTGGGCCGCACTCCCTGGCCGGCGTCCGGACATGCCGTAGACTCGTGCCGCCCGTGCGCTACCGCGATCGGGGTAGGCCACCTTAGCTCAGTCGGCAGAGCGGCTCACTCGTAATGAGCAGGTCAACGGTTCGATTCCGTTAGGTGGCTCCACGAGAACTTTCTGCTTGACCGAGCGGCGCCACGTACCCGACCGGACCGGACGCGATGCACAGCGACAGCGCGGAGGTGTTCGCGCGCACCGTGATCGCGTCACCCGCGCCGGGCAGGCGCACGAACACCCGGTTCAGTCCGGGACGGACCGCGACTTTCGTCGAAGGCCCCTCCGACAACGCCATCGTCATCGAGCCTTCGGTGTTGGCGAGGTAATTGATTTCGGCTGTCCAGTCCGCAGGCAGCAGGGGACCGTCGAGCACCATCTTCGCCGGGTTGTTCGTCTGGACGAAGTAGCCGCACTGCGGCACCGGCCCGGTCACGACCGTGCGTACCCACGTGACCTTAGCCTCCACTAGGCGCCCCTGTGCGTCGAGCATCCTCAGATGTCCGGTGGCAGAGGCGAACTCAGGACGCCGTGCGAGCAGAGCGAACATGTGGCTGGCCAGGTTCTCGGGCCATGCCACCCGCTGCAGAACGAGGGGGTCGACCTCCTGGTCGAGCAGTGGCGCGTCGGTGGACGTCGCGAGTGTGCGTTCGGCGTTCTGCAGGTAGGGCTGGGCCGGGTTGTCGCGCCAGCTAGTCATGAACGTCGCGGTCGAATACAGGCTGGAGGCGACAAACGCTGCCACGGAGACCGCGCTGACTACACGGACCCACGACGCATCGAGCCAGCGGGAGGCGTCGCGGTTGGGAGCGCAGAACACCACCGCCGCGCACAGCGCAAGCACGACAACGAGATCGGGGAAGTACCGCAGTGTCTGCGCGAGCTCGAGTGCCGTGAACCGCGAGGACCGCATCAGATAGATCGGCACTTGACAGGCAACGGCGTAGCCGGCGGCCATCATCCAGACCGCGACAATGCGCCGCTTGCGAAGCAGTGACACCGCCAGCACGGTTGCCAGACCGATCCAGCCGATCGTCATGACGAGCGCCGACGGCGTCCCCCACGGCGAAGCGGGCGCCCACCGGTCCCAGGACCACGGTCCGCCCACGAGCGCGGGCACGATCCCGTGGGTGACCGAGCGCCGCAGCAGATCCCAGGTCATGGCCAGATCTGAACTCCAGCGTTGCTGATCGACAACGACGAGATAGACACCGATCCATCCAAGTGTCAGCGCCAAACTGCTTGTCCACAGCCGTCTTCCGCGCATCCATGTGGTGCTCAGCACTGCCTGGCCCCCCGTGACGTGCGCGAGCAGAGCGACCAGAGCGAAGGCGACGAACGGAATCACCGCCGACTTCTCGAAGAACAGCAGCCCGCCGAGGTAGGCCAGTAGAGCGGTGACGGCGTAGCGCTGGTTTCCGGTGCGGACGAGCAGGATCGCGTCGGCACACGTCCAGGCCAACGCGGCGAGCATCGGAAGCGAGTTCAGCGCGGCGGCCCACCAGGCGAAGCCAGGCACCGCGAGCGGGGTGAACAGCGCGAACGACAGGGGGATCAGGATCACCGGGCGCCAGCCGAGGATCACGTGCAACGCCCGCAGCAGCGCCAGTGACGCCAGAATCTGCAGCACGATGAGGCTCACCGCCGGGCCGGTCCAGTCGAGCGGAGCAAGGCGGGTGATAGCGCCGGCGACCAGGAAGGCTGCGGGCATTACGTGACCGTCGTGGTCGTCGAACAGATAGTGCGGCGAGAGGATGTTTTGCGTTCCGGCGCGGCCGGTCAGGATGAGATCGTCCCAGTAGAAGTAGCCGCGGCCGGCGAGAACGGCGCGGACCACCAGTTGCAGCGCGATGAGCAGCCCCGCAGCCACGGCAACCCAGGGAATGCGCGCCGACCGGGCAGCGATGCGTCCCGTCAGCCCGGCGGGGAGAGTTCCTGTAACGACAACCACGACATCACGACTGTACGAGGCGACGCGCCCCGTCCCGAAGTCCTCCAGCCAAAAGTCCCAGCCGCCGCCGGTATGGTGAACCGGTGCGTGCACTGGTCACCGGCGCTGCCGGGTTCATCGGGTCGACGCTGGTCGATCGGCTGCTGGAAGACGGCCATGAGGTCGTCGGCCTGGACAACCTCAGTACCGGCCGCGCAGCAAATCTCGACCAGGCCAAGCAAAGCGCGAGCTTCACGTCGATCGAAGACGACATCGTCACCGCCGACCTCGACGGCCTGCTGGCCGCGCACGAGCCCGAGGTGGTCTTTCATCTCGCCGCCCAGATCGACGTCCGCCACTCGGTCACGGATCCGCAGTTCGACGCCGAAGTGAACGTGATCGGCACGATCCGCCTCGCCGAGGCCGCCAGGAAGGCCAAGGTGCGCAAGGTCGTCCACACGTCGTCGGGCGGCAGCATCTACGGCACGCCGCACAAATTCCCCACGAATGAGTCGATCTTCGCCGACCCGGCGTCCCCGTACGCGGCCGGCAAGGTGGCGGGTGAGATCTATCTGAACAGCTTTCGCGCCCTCTACGGCCTGGACTGCTCGCACATCGCGCCGGCGAATGTGTACGGGCCACGCCAGGACCCGCACGGCGAAGCAGGCGTGGTAGCGATCTTCGCGCAAGCGTTGCTGTCGAAGAAGCCGACCAAGGTCTTCGGGGATGGATCCAACACCCGCGACTACGTTTTCGTCGACGACGTGGTTGACGCGTTCGTCCGCGCCGCCGGACCGAAGGGCGGCGGTCAGCGCTTCAACATCGGCACGGGCGTGGAAACCTCTGACCGCCAACTTCACTCGGCGGTGGCCAAGGCGGTCGGAGCGCCCGACGACCCCGAGTTCGCCCCACCGCGCCTCGGCGACTTGA
>JAFAWC010000481.1 GCA_019242135.1 Mycobacteriaceae bacterium
CGCTTCCGGACGAGAAAGCAGCAACCGCTATCGGGTTCCTACACCGCGCACGGGATCACCTACATCGAGCAGATCGTCATCGATAATGGCGCGTGCTATCGCGCGGAAGCGTTCACTCGGGCGCTGCTCGGGGCGCGGCACAATCGGACCAAGCCGTACACGCCTCGGCACAACGGAACGATAGAACGCTACAACCGAATACTCGCCGAGGAGTTCCTCTACGCCCGCACCTGGACCTCGGAACAGCAACGGGCACAAGCCCTCGCGGTGTGGAACATCCACCACAATTACCACCGCCCGCACGGCGGATCCGGCGGCCAACCGCCCGCAGCGCAACTCACGACCGGCGTACCAACGTCATGGCCTCATACACCTAGATCACAAACGTGAGCCGTTCGAGGACCTGTTTGCCCAGGTCGACGTCGCCCAAGATCTCGATCGCAGCCGGATTCTCCGCCGCCGACGTACGCCCGCCGGCCAGCCGGGTGAACAGCACTGCGTCCAAGCGGATCGTTGTCGTCGGGTCGCCGTCGAACTCGTCGACCACCCGCGCGCGGCCATCGACCGCCACGAGCATCGTCCGCTGCAGCGGGCCGGTCAGCTCGAACGCGACCCTGCTGCCGTCCGGCGCCTTGCCCAGCTTGCCGACGATGTAGCCGAGCGTCGACGCGATCTCCGACAACGCCTGCTCAGAGGCTGGACCCAGAAGCACGTCGTCGGTCGCCCACACGCCCACCGCGTATCGGATGTCGTGCTCGTGCATCCAGCAGTCGAAGATGCGCACCCGCATAAACCGGCCGTACGTGTCGGGCCCCACCGGGGTGGCGATGGTCTCGTTCCACGCGTCGTCGCCCATCTCCAGCAGCGCCGCGCGCCGCTCGCCGGTCACGGAGCGAAACGTGTCGAGCACCGCACCGGGCGGCTCGGCGTGCAGATGCCTGACCCAGCACTCGTTCATCACGCCGACCTCGTTGTGCACGTGCGGCAGCTCCGATACGTCGCAATCCGGATCCGGGGCCGGCACGCCCATCAGGACCGATTCGACGCCGATGAGATGGGAGACGACGTCCTGCACCCGCCAGCCCGGCAGATCGCTCGGCGCAACCCACTGCTCGTCGGACAAGCCTGACAACAGTTCGTCGATCTCGTCCCAGCAGCCGAACAGTCCGTCCAGCACCTCACCCTTATCGAGCTGAGTCACCCAAAGATGCTAGCCCGCGCCGCGTCTCCATCGACCCACGCCCGCGTCCCCACCCAAGCGCCATCAACGCCGAACCCGCCCCGCGCTCTACGAGGTCATGCCCTTGGCGCGACGTCCCAATTCCCGGGTGACCTCGCGCTGCGCGTCCCGGCGCGCCATGTCCTGACGCTTGTCCCTGGCCTGCTTACCACGCGCCAGGGCCAGCTCCACCTTCACCTTGCCCTCGATGAAATACAGCGACAACGGCACGAGTGTCAGGTTCCCGTCCCGGATCTTGCCGATCAGCGTGTCGATCTCGCGGCGATGCAGCAGCAACTTGCGGTTGCGCCGCGGCGCGTGGTTGGTCCAACTGCCGTGGTGGTATTCGGGAATGTGCACGTTGCGCAGCCACACTTCGCCGTCGTCGACGGTCGCGAACGCATCCACCAGCGACGCCTTGCCTTCCCGCAAGCTCTTCACCTCGGTGCCGGCTAGCACCACCCCCGCCTCGAACACATCGAGAATCGAATAGTCATGCCGTGCTTTGCGATTCGTTGCAACGATCTGTCGGGGCGGCCCGGCCTTTCGCTCAATCTTCTTGCTCACGGCTAGCGCCGCACGTAAAGCCGCAAGGTCAAATACGCCGTCACCCCGGCCATCACGACGCCCAGGATCACCAGATACGGCGTGATGTAGACAATGTCGAGATAGTCCACCCGCGCTATCAGCGGCGGATTGGCTTCGTAGAACTGTTTGAGCGCATTGTCGAGGAAAAACGTCCGCACCAACATCAACCCGCCGATCGCGATGACGACACCGATCAACGACGCCAGCATCGCCTCCAGCAAGAACGGCAGCTGCGTGTACCACCTGCTCGCACCCACCAGCCGCATGATGCCGATCTCAGTTCGCCTGGTGAACGCGGACACTTGAACCATGTTGGCTATCAACAAGATCGCACCGACGGCTTGCACCACGGCCACCGCGAACGCCGCATCGCGCAGGCCGTAGAGCACTGCGAACAGCCGGTCGATCAGATTCTTCTGGTTCAGAACATCGCGAACCCCTGGCTGTGCAATCATCGCCGCCCGGAATT
>JAFAWC010000582.1 GCA_019242135.1 Mycobacteriaceae bacterium
AAGGGCGAGCACATCCGGGTGTTTCCGTTGTCGAACTGGACCGAGTTCGACATCTGGAGCTACGTCGGTGCCGAGAACATCACGCTGCCGGCGATCTACTACGCGCATCGCAGACAGGTCTTCCTGCGCGACGGCATGCTGCTCGCGGTGCACCGGTTCATGCGGCCGAACGCCGACGAGGACATCTTCGAGACCAGCGTGCGGTTCCGCACCGTCGGCGACGTCACCTGCACCGGCTGCGTCGAATCCAGCGCTGCCACCGTCGACGAAATCATCGCAGAGACAGCAGTTTCCCGGCTCACCGAACGCGGCGCCACCCGGGCTGACGACCGGATCTCCGAGGCGGGGATGGAAGACCGCAAGCGGGAGGGTTACTTCTGATGGCCGCGGAAACCACGACCGCCACGGAAACCGTGACTGCCACGGAAACCACGACCGCCACGGAAACCTTTGCGCGGCCTGCCGCGACGCTGCTGCGGATCGCGACCGCCGGATCCGTCGACGACGGGAAGTCCACACTGATCGGCAGGTTGCTGTTCGACTCCAAGGCCGTCATGGAAGACCAGTTGGCGGCCGTGGAACGCACGTCCAAGGAGCGCGGCCACGACTACACCGACCTCGCGCTGGTCACCGACGGCCTGCGCTCGGAGCGAGAGCAAGGCATCACGATCGACGTGGCGTACCGGTATTTCGCTACGCCGAAACGCAAGTTCATCATCGCCGACACGCCCGGCCACATTCAGTACACCCGCAACATGGTCACCGGCACCTCGACGGCGCAACTGGCGATCGTGCTCGTCGACGCCCGGCATGGCCTGCTGGAACAGTCACGCCGGCATGCGTTTCTCGCCTCACTGCTGGGGGTGGCACACATCGTGCTGGCGGTCAACAAAATGGACCTCGTCAACTGGGACCAGGACCGGTACGAGACGATCCGCGACGAATTTCACGCTTTCGCCGCACGGCTGAATGTCCATGATGTCACGACGATCCCGATGTCGGCGCTGCACGGCGACAACGTGGTCACCAAGTCCGCCAACGCGCCGTGGTACGAGGGCCCGCCGCTGCTCTCGCATCTCGAAGAGGTCTACATCGCCGGAGACCGCAACCTCGTCGACGTCAGATTCCCTGTGCAGTATGTGATCCGGCCGCAGACGCTCGAACACCGCGACCACCGCAGCTATGCCGGCACCGTCGCCAGCGGGGTGATGGCCCTCGGCGACGAGGTCGTCGTGCTGCCGAGCGGCAAGACAAGCCGGGTCACCGCCATCGATTCGCCGACAGGTCCGGTCGCGGAGGCTTTCCCGCCAATGGCGGTGACGATCAGCCTGGCCGACGACCTCGACATCTCTCGCGGCGATGTCATCGCGCGAATCAACAACCAGCCGCGCGTCACCCAGGAATTCGACGCCACAGTGTGTTGGATGGCCGACACGTCTGCATTGGAACCGGGTCGCGACTACATCATCAAGCAGACAACGAGGTCCACCCGCGCACGGGTGACCGCGCTCGATTACCGGCTCGACGTCAACACCCTTCACCGCGACACGAGCGCAACCGCATTGAAGCTCAACGAACTCGGCCGCATCACGCTGCGCACGCAGGCGCCGCTGATGCTCGACGAGTACACCCGCAACACCAGCACCGGGTCATTCATCCTCATCGACACGGCCACCAACGGCACCGTCGCGGCGGGCATGGTGTTGCGCGATGCGTCAGCACGAGACGCCGCCGTTCGCGCGGCCAGCCCGAACGCCGTCAGGCACCAGTCCCTGGTTAGCGCCGCGGACCGACTGTCGCAAGGAGTCACGTTGTGGTTCACCGGACTGTCCGGTTCGGGCAAGTCGTCAGCCGCCATGCTGGCCGAGCAACGACTCATCGAATCCGGTCGGCCCGCGTACGTCCTCGACGGGGACAATCTGCGGCACGGTCTGAACGCGGATCTCGGGTTCAGCATGGCCGACCGCGCCGAAAACCTGCGCAGGCTGGCCCACGTCGCGACGCTGCTCGCCGACTGCGGACAGGTGGTGCTGGTACCTGCCATCAGCCCGCTGGCAGAGCACCGGGCGCTGGCCCGGCGCGTCCACGAGGAAGCCGGCGTTCCGTTCTTTGAGGTGTTCTGCGACACACCGCTGCACGACTGCGAAAGGCGGGATCCCAAAGGCCTTTACGCGAGAGCGCGGGCGGGTCAGATCAAGGACTTCACCGGCATAGACAGTCCCTACGAGCCGCCGCAAAACCCTGATCTGCGGCTGACAACGGACCGCACGCTTGAGGAGCTGGCGCAGCAGATCATCGAATTGGTAAGTGCCCAGCAGCCGCGATGAGCCTCTCGGGCGAAGAGCAGAAAGTCGCGGCCGACCACGAACTGGCCGCGCGGCTGGCCACCGACGCCGGGCGGCTGCTGCTGGCTGTGCGCGCCGAACTGGCTGATGGCGCCGCTGACGAGCGAAAAGCCGCCGGCGACAGGCGCTCCCACGACTTCCTCATGGAGGCGCTGGCCGATGAACGCCCCGACGACGCGGTGCTGTCCGAGGAAGGTATCGACAATCCGGTTCGGTTGTCGGCAGACCGGGTGTGGATTGTCGACCCGCTCGACGGCACCCGCGAATTCTCTGAACCGGGCCGCCTCGACTGGGCGGTGCATGTCGCGCTGTGGGAATCCGGAGAGTTGGTGGCCGGAGCTGTTGCCCTCCCGGCGCAAGGGATGACATTGGCCACTCCCGAAGTGCCCGCACCCCCGCCCGCACCGCCCACGCCGCGGATCGTGGTTTCGCGTACCAGGCCGCCCGCGATCGCGCTTGCCGTCCGTGACCGACTTGGCGGGGTCCTCGTCGAGATGGGTTCGGCGGGCGCCAAAGCGGCGTCGATTTCACTGGGGTTGGCCGATGTCTACGTGCACGCGGGCGGCCAATACGAGTGGGACAACGCCGCGCCGGTGGCGGTGGCGCGGGCCGGGGGGTTACACGCCTCGCGCATCGATGGTTCCCCGCTCGTCTACAACAGGCGCGATCCGCTGCTGCCCGATCTGGTGATCTGCCGACCGGAACTGGTCGACGCGGTGCTCGCCGTCACCGGGTGAGAGAGTCACCCATGCGGATGTCGGCCAAGGCGGAGTACGCGGTGCGTGCGATGGTCGAATTGGCGAGCCTTCACGAGGGGGTCCGTGTCACCACCGACGAGCTCGCGCAGGCACAAGGCATTCCGCCGCAGTTCCTCGTCGACATCCTGTCAGCGCTGCGCACCGACCGCCTCGTGCGAAGTCATCGGGGCCGTGACGGCGGCTACGAATTGGGCCTTTCCGCAGAGGAAATCAGCATCGCCGATGTGCTGCGGTCCATCGACGGACCACTGGCCAGCGTTCACGACATCGGGCTGGGCGATCTTCCGTATGCCGGTGCGACCGCCGCGTTGACCGACGTCTGGCGAGCGCTGCGCGCCAGCATGCGCTCGGTGCTGGAGGAAACCAGCGTGGCCGACGTGGCGGCCGGGCGGCTACCCCCTCATGTCGGCAAGCTCGCCGGCGACTATGTCGGCCAGGAGCGCAAGCGCGGCCGCGACACCGTCTAACGGCGGCCTAACCGGCTTGCGAGACGGGAACCCGGCCGCGCAGGTCGGCCGCGATCAGGCGAGCGGCGGCGTTCTGCCAATTGTGCAGCGACCGCTGCGGCACCTCGGTGACAAACCACTGCCAGGCCTGGCGGGCAACCGGGTCGAGACCCGCCGCGGTGGCGTTTTGCGCATACGCCCGCACGCCCACGACATAGGGGAAGTACAAGGCGTTGTAGTAACGCCATTCGTCGGTCGTGCCGAAATCGCCGCCATCGCGCGGCTTGAGTCGCGCGATCTTGTCGGAAAGCAGCGCCTTGAGTTCGTTCGCGCGCTCCAGTGGCTGGTCGGGCACGCCGCGGCGGGCCAACCGGTCGGCTATCTCGGGAAGCGCGGTCAGCGGACTGGCCACTAGCTTCGACAAGTCCCCGTAGTGGCCGAGCGCGCGGCGCGTCAGGCGGACAAATGCGGCGTCATCGACGTCGTCGAGCGGACCGGCTTTGCGCAAGGGCAACGCGGCCTCGGTGCTGCGCAGCGCGGCGCGGTCGGCACGCAGCGCCGGGGACTTCCAGAACGCCACCCGGTCGAGCAGCCCGGCAAGCCCGTCGGCGAAAACGTGGATCGCGATGGCCAGCGCCAGGCTGGTGAACATCAGCACGGTCACCGCGGTGCGGCCGGGCCCGTCCGAACCGATGACGGCGAGGCCGATCAGGGCCTGGCCGCCGAACAGCAGCACCACCACGCCGGTGGCGGCGAACGACCGAAGCATGTCGGCGCGCACCGCCTGGCCCTCGTCGAAAGCGTCCCAAAGCGCCACCGCCAGACCGAGAACCGCGACATCGCAGCCGGTCGATGCGAGCGCCAGCAAGCTCGGCACCAGCCCGAGCGGGATGATCAGGATGGCATTGCTCAACGCGAAGAACAGGGTCGCGACGATGACGAAGCCGGCCACCGGCCGAGGCTGGGACCGCCGCACGACCGCGGCAAGCATCGCGCCGAGCGTGGAGGTCGAGATCACCGCGAACATCACCCAGTGGCCGGCGCGCAGCGGCCCGTCCACGCTTCCCGCCATGACCGCGCCGGTGAGGGTGCCCGCGGCGACCGCGGTGATCATTGCCGCCTCCCAGACACGGCTGCGCCAGCTGTCGCACGGCCGCGACAACTCCACGAGAACGGCGAACCAGGCGATCGCGGGCACGGCGACGAGATAGATCTCGATCCGGCTGAGCAGCTCGGCGTACGCGGTGCTGGTGACCCGAACGGCGTCGAGCGCGACCACGAGCGCAAAGCTGGTCAGGCCGATCGCGGCGAGGACGAGGACCGGTTTTCGCGGGTCGCGCGCGAGCAGATAAAGACCCAGCCACCAGCTCAGCGTGAACACCAGTGCCGAGAGCGCGGCCATGGTTCAAGTGTCGCACGCTGGCGGTGGGTGGCGGCGCCCCCTCACATGCCGTAGCGGCGGTGCCGGGCGCTGTAATCGCGCAGCGCACGCAAGAAGTCCACCCTGCGGAACGCCGGCCAGTACGCCTCCGTGAACCACATCTCCGAGTACGCGCTCTGCCACAGCAGGAAGCCGGACAGGCGCTGTTCACCTGATGTCCGGATGACGAGGTCCGGGTCGGGCTGACCGGACGTGTAGAGGTTCTCCGAGATTCCGTCCACGGTGACCGACTCGATCATCTGCTCGGGCGAGGCGCCGTTGACCAACTCCTTCGACAGCAACGCACGAACCGCGTCGGCGATCTCTTGGCGGCCGCCGTATGCGACCGCGACGTTGACGTGGAAGGAGCCGGCTCGACCATTGTGGCCGCGGGTCGATTCGACGGCATCGCGAAGACGGCGGGCCGGCTCTTCCCCGATCAGCTCGAGGTCGCCGACAGTCTGCACGCTCCAGCGGTTGGCCGGTGCGCAGATCTCCTCCACGACGTCGGTGATGATCTCGATGAGCGCATGGATCTCCTCCGAGTCGCGCTGCAGGTTCTCCGTCGACAGGAGATACACCGTCGCCATCTCGATGCCGGCGTCTGCACACCAGCGCAACATCTCCGCGATCTTCGCCGCGCCCACCCGATAGCCGTAGCTGACGTCGTTGTAACCAAGCTCACGTGCCCACCGGCGATTCCCGTCGCAGAGCACCGCGATATGGCGCGGGAGCTCGGACTTCGACCGCTCCAGCCCCTGCCGCAGGCGCATCTCGTAGAGCCGGTAAAGCGGATCCTTGAGGCGCGGCGGAATGATCTCCACGAAAAGCCAGACTACTGTGGCAGGCGAGAAATCCATTGCGGGAAATGGAGGTGATATGGCCCCGGACACCGCCGAACTCGATCGGGCACCGTCGCCCACCACGCGCAGCGCGCGGGACTTTCCTGAGGCCGTCGCCGACGGCGTCGCCGAAATCCTGCGCAAACCACGTGCGCGCGGATGGATCCACGTCTATGCCGCGGTCGTCGCGATCGTCGCCGGTGCGACGCTGGTGTCGGTTTCGTGGGCGGTGGTGTCGACGCGCGCCGGGCTGGCGACCCTGCTCTACACGGCGACGATCGTGGCGATGTTCGCGGTCAGCGGTGCCTATCACCGTATTCGCTGGAAGTCCGAGACCGCGCGCAAGTGGATGAAGCGCGTGGACCACTCGATGATCTTCGTCTTCATCGCCGGCAGCTACACGCCGTTCGCGTTGCTGGCTCTGCCGCAGCAGAAAGGCATGGTGCTGTTCTGGATCGTCTGGGCCGGGGCGATCTCCGGGGTGCTGCTCAAGACGTGCTGGCCGACGGCGCCGCGGTGGGTGGGGGTGCCGCTCTACCTGCTGCTGGGCTGGGTGGCGGCCTGGTTCGTCGGGCCCATCATGCACGGCGCCGGCGTCGCGGCGCTGGTTCTATTGATCGTCGGCGGCGCGCTCTACAGCATCGGCGGAGTGCTCTACGGGCTGAAGTGGCCGAACCCGTGGCCCACCACATTCGGCCACCACGAGTTCTTCCACGCTTGCACCGCCGTGGCGGCGATCTGCCATTACATCGCCATGTGGTTCGCGGTGTTCTGAACCGCCTGATGCTCCAGTGACGTGCGTCGTCACTGGAGCACAGCCACGTCCGACGGCGACCAGAATGCCCGCATCGACGTGATCTTGGCGTCCTCGTCGAACGTCATCACGCTGATCGGTTCGATCCTGGTGCCGCTGTCCCCTGCCGCGACCGTCAGGCGCCACCAGAAGGCGGCCTCGTTGCCGGCGGCCCGCAATGTCAGCAACTCGGCTTCCTTGTCGAGGCCCGCGATCGCGGCGTAGAACTCGTGGACCGCGTCGCGACCGCGCCGAACGTCGGATCCCACCGGGTCCTCGATGGTGGCGTCGTCGGTGTACAGCGCGGCTATCTCGTCCGCGCTGCCGCTGGCCAGCAGCTCCAGGTAACGGTGCACGGTCGCGATGTAGTCGTCGGCGCTCGGCATGGACCGCACGCTACACGGGCGCGCCGGGAGCGCCCACCGCCGCCGCGAGCTCCCCGGTGGTCGTGACCGGCAGGTCGCAGACCGGACCGCGGCACACGTACGCGGCGTCGGCCCCGCCGACGCGCGCACGGCCGGCGAGCAACTCCGACGAGCCGGGAACGCCGCCTACCACGATCGCTCCCCCCGGCGCCAGCCTGCGCGCGTCGGCGAGCAGCTCCGAGCCGGCGACATCACATGCGACCGCGATCTGCAGCGGCCCGCGCACCGCGGCCTCGGCCACCGCCAGCCAGTGCGAGGCTGCGCGCGGTGCCCGCGCGATCAGCGCCGCGTGTGCGGCCAGTGTCTGCTGGGCGGGCTGCCGATAACGCTCGCCCTCAGGCGCCAAATGGCCGGCGATCATCAACGCCTCGGTCACCAGGGAGGCGCCCGATGGCGTTGCGCCGTCGACCGGATCGGCTGGCCGCAGCACCAGCCGTTCGGCATCCGCGGCGGTGTCGAACCACCGGCCCGGCGACTCCGGGTCGGCGAACTGGGCCAGCGCGGTGTCGAGGAGGTCGGTCGCAGCCATCAGCCACGACGCCTCGCCGGTGACCTGATGCAACGTCAACAGGCCCGTCGCCAGCGCACCGTAGTCCTCCAAGATCGCCGGGCTGTCCCCGACCTGACCGCCGAGGCTAGCCCGGCGCAGCCGGCCGTTGACCAGGTGCAGGATCAGCAGCGAATCAGCGCACCGTCGGGCGGCGCCGACGAGGTCGGCGCGACCCAGCGCGATGCCGGCCTCCGCCAGCGCGGTGATCGCGTAGCCGTTCCAGGCGGTGATCACCTTGTCATCGCGGTCGGGCTGCACCCGCTGGGAGCGGGCGGCCAGCAGCCGGGCCCGTATCCGGGCAAACCTGGCCTCGTCCTGCGGGTCGCGAGGCAGCTGCAGCACGGAGCTGCCGTGCTCGAAGGTGCCGGTGTCGGTGACGGCGAAAATTGTTGCCGCCCAGCGCCCGTCGTCGTCGCCGAGGATGTCGCGCAGTTCTTCCGGGGTAAAGACGTACGTGGAGCCCTCGCGACCCGCGGCGTCGGCGTCCAGTGACGACGCGAACATCTCGTGAGTCTCAAGCGAGTCGAGCAGGAAGGCTGCGGTTTCGGCGGCGATCCGGCGTGGCAGGTGATCGCCGGTGCGCCGTGCCCAGTGGGCGTACGCCCGCAACAGCAGTGCGTTGTCATACAGCATCTTCTCGAAGTGCGGCACCACCCACCCGGCGTCGACGCTGTAGCGGGCGAAGCCGCCGGCCAGCTGGTCGTAGATGCCGCCGCGTGCCATCGCGGTGGCGGTGCGCTGCACCGCGGCCAGCGGCCCGAGCTCGGAGGTGCGCTCGTAGCTCCGCAGCAAAGCCTCCAGAAGCGCGGACGGCGGAAACTTCGGCGCGCCGCCGAACCCGCCGCGCTGCTTGTCCTCGTCGCCCAGGATTGCGACGACAGCCGCGTCGCACAGGGACGGTTCGATCGGCGGGCCTCCCGCTGGCAGTCCCGAGGAAAGCCGGCGCAGCTCGGAGGCGATCTGGTCGCCGGCACGCTCGACCTCGTCGCGACGGGTGCGCCAGGTTTCGGTCACCGCGGCGAGCAGTTGCAGGAACTGCGGTTTGGGGTAATACGTGCCGCAGAAAAACGGCCGGCCATCGGAAGACAGGAAACACGTCATCGGCCAGCCGCCCTGCCCGGTCAGCGCGACGGTGGCGTTCATGTAGACGGCGTCCAGATCGGGGCGTTCCTCCCGGTCGACTTTGATGCATACGAAATCGGCGTTCATGACGGCAGCCACCTCGGCGTCCGCGAAGGATTCATGAGCCATCACGTGGCACCAGTGACAGGCCGCGTAGCCGATCGACAGCAGGATCGGCACGTTGCGGCTCGCGGCCTCGGCCAGCGCCTTCGCAGTCCACTGCTGCCAGTGCACCGGGTTGTCGGCGTGCTGGCGCAAGTACGGGCTGGTGGCGCCGGCCAGCGTGTTAACCGCCGGGGTCATGGCGCGGTTCCTCGGCGTCTGCAGCGGAGTCGGCGGCGTCACCGACAGTGCCCTCGTCGGCCGCCTGATCGGGCTCTGGATTCGTGCGGTCGAACCGGTCCGGGAGCTTCTTCAGGTGCCTGTTCATCGACCAGATCAGCACGAAGGTGCCGATCATCAAGAGCACGAGGATCAGCAGTCCCACCGGGCTGGCCTTGCCGAAGTCGGGGCCGGTGTTGTGCGGGGCGTTGTCGGCGAGCACCGCGGCGGCGATCGGCGGGGTGGCGGTGATGGGGGCGGCGGTCATGGCTCGATCCCCGCGAACAGATCGGTCTCGGGCAGGTCAACCGGCACCCGTGAACGCGCGAGCTCGAATTCCTCTGTGGGCCAGAGACGTTGCTGCCATTCGATAGGCGCGGCGAAGAAGTCGCTTGTGGGGTCGATCTGGGTGGCGTGCGCGCGAAGCGCGTCGTCACGCTGGCTGAAGTACTCCGCGCATTGGACGCGCGTGGTCACGCGATGGGCGAAAACGTCGTGTTCGGGATCCCAGTGCTTCAACCACTTCTCGAACGGGCCCTGCTGGCCGTGCTTGGCGAACTCGTCCTGCAGCAACTGCATGCGCTGGCGCAGAAACCCATGGTTGTAGTACAGCTTCTGGACCTGCCACGGCCTGCCGGACTCGCTGAACTTGGCCGGGTCGCCGGCAGCTTCGAACGCCGCCACCGACACCTGATGGCAGCGAACGTGATCGGGGTGCGGGTAGCCGCCGTTTTCGTCGTAGGTCGTCATCACGTGCGGCTTGAACTCGCGGATGACCCGCACGAGCGCCTCGGTGGGCTCGTCGAGCGGGACGACCGCGAAGCAGCCATCGGGCAGTGGCGGCGGCGGATCACCCTCGGGCAGCCCGGAGTCGACGAAACCCAGCCACTTGTGCTCGACGCCCAGTATCTCGGCGGCCTTGGCCATCTCGTCGCGCCGAATCTCCGTCATCCGGCCGTGGACCTCGGGCAAGTCCATCGCCGGGTTGAGGATGCTGCCACGCTCACCGCCGGTCAGCGTGACCACCAGCACCCGGTGCCCGGCGGCGGCGTAACGCGCCGCCGTGGCCGCTCCCTTGCTGGACTCGTCGTCCGGGTGCGCATGCACGGCCAACATCCGATATTCGCTCACGTTTGCGTTACCTGGTCCCTGTGGTCTGCTGACGGTCCTACGCTGCGCCCTATCGTTCCAGCCGTCGTCTTTCCCCTCGAGTCTCCCCTGCACCGACGGGCACTGAAACATGGCCGTCGGGGTGACCGCGCGGGGCGGTCACGAGCGGGCGCCCGGCCGTGATGGGGCACTACCCGAGGAGTCGCCGTCGTCGTCGCACCTGGGTAGCGGCTACGTTACCTTGGCAGCGCCTTGATACCGCCGACCCCATCTGGATATCCAAACGCTGAATAATGAGTGACTTCGCGGTGGTACTGTTAGTAAATACACGGTCCTGCTGGGACCGTGTATTGCTTCATTTGAGCTGATTACCCAGCTGCGAAAACGGCAATACACGCGGTGTGTCCGCATGCTCCCGGCAGCGAGTGTCTGACTGCCGTCGCGAGCAATCGCGGCACGAGTGACGAGGAGGTCGACGAGATGACCGACACCCAGGTGACTTGGTTGACCCAGGAGGCATACGACCGCCTCAAAGCCGAACTCGATCAGCTCATCGCCAATCGTCCGGTCATCGCCGCCGAGATCAACGACAGGCGCGAAGAAGGCGACCTGCGAGAGAACGGCGGCTACCACGCCGCCCGTGAGGAGCAGGGCCAGCAAGAGGCGCGGATCCGCCAGCTCCAGGAACTGCTCAACAACGCCAAGGTGGGCGAGGCGCCGCAGCAGTCCGGTGTTGCGCTGCCCGGCTCAGTGGTCAAGGTCTACTACAACGGTAAGAAGGACGACACCGAGACCTTCCTCATCGGTACCCGGCAGGAAGGTGTGACCGATGGCAAGCTCGAGGTGTATTCACCGAACTCTCCGCTCGGCGGTGCGCTGATCGACGCGAAAGTCGGCGACACCCGGACCTACACGCTGCCCAGCGGCAACACGATGAAGGTAACTCTCGTCAGCGCCGAGC
>JAFAWC010000166.1 GCA_019242135.1 Mycobacteriaceae bacterium
GCCGAAGTCGAGGCCGACACCGCGATCGCCGTCAAGCGCGCCGAGGTTCGGGCGGCGATCGAAACGATGTGGGCCGAACAGCAACTCGCCAGTGCGCGGCTGGCCGTCGAGGCCCAGCACGAGATCGACCGCGAGGTGCAGCGCCGCCGCATCATCGAAGTGTTCGACGCGCCCGTCGAGATAACCGCTCAACCTGTGGAGGACGACATGTACTTGCCGATCGCCGCCGAGGCCGAGGCTGCCAGTAAGGCACTGGCCGAATTGCCTTCTGGCCGAGATCATGTGCCTGAGCGAGCCGAGTCCGACGGGCCCGCGCGGATCCCGAATGTGACTAGGGCGGCGGCCCGCTGGATTCGCCCCTTCGTGCCGCCGATCGTTGCCCGCGCGATCGGCTCCACCACACAGCCGCTGCGCACCGCACGCCAGGTATTCGAAGAGGTCGAAGAGATTACGTTCTCGTTCAAGCGGAACTATAAGGTGACGGTCGGCACCGAGGAGAGCTCAGTTCCGGCCGACGAGACAGGGGATGTGACTGAAACGGGCCACGACGTGCGCCGGGTGGAATCGTCTCGGCTCGAGAACAGGCACCGGCTTGGTGACCGCGACCGGCATGTTGGGCTCGAGCGCGGGAACGGGCCCGGGGAACTGCGCGGCCGCAGCGGGCCGGGGCAGCTGCCGCCCGCCCCCTAGGCAACCGCTGGCTCAGCCGATCGGGTCGAACCGGAAGACAGCCAACTGCCCTGCCAGCGCTTCGAATTCGTCCGGCGTGCCGTCGGCCACCATGCCTGATCGCTTTGCGAATCCGGCACCGACGGGCACCTGCGCGGGATACTCGCGCAGCAGGGGACGGGCCTCTTCGGCGGTCAACTCGACGATCTTCACGCGCCGCGATTTGCGTCCGCGCGACAGCGTGCCTTCGCCGGCGGCGCGCGCGTTGCGCGGCCAGTCTGCGCCCGGATACCCGGCGACGGTGTAGAGCTTGCCGTCGTATGTGAACGGTGTCATGGGTGTGCTGCGCGGCTGTCCCGACCGGCGGCCCGGCACGGTCAGCACCATGGCGGGCCCCGTCGGGATGCCCAGCTTCTGGACAGCCATCATCACCTTGTTCATCGGTTTCAGCCAGCGCGGTGGTCGCGGATTCGACATCGCTTAACTCCCTTGCTCGAACAGACTCTTGTGTTCGGTGACCCAGCGCTCGAAGGACTGCGCCGGCCGGCCGAGGATTCTTTCGACGTTTTCGGTGATCGGTGCGTTGGCGCCGAGCGTGGTGGCGAGCATGGCCAGGTAGGCCGTGCCGAATTCGGCGGGAAACCCCAGCGCGACGAACCGCTGCGCCACCAGTTCGGGTGGGATCTCGCGGTAATGCAGCGGTCGGTGCAGCACCGACCCGATGATGTCGACCATCTCACTGTTGGTCAGCGCCTGCGGCCCGGTCAGCGCGATCCGCTGGCCAACAAGCTCGGCGGACAGCACGGCGCGCGCCGCGACCGCGCCGATGTCGCTCTCCGCTATTGGCGCGCTCGACGCCTCCGCGTAAGGGCCGTTGACGACATCGCCGGCGCGTATCTGGCCCGACCACATCCCCGCGAAGTTGGTCGCGAACACCGACGGGCGCAGGCTCACCCATTCCAGGCCGGAGCCGACCGCGAGCTGTTCGACCTCTAAGTTGCGGTCGCCCCGATACCGCGAGGGCTGCCGGGAGAAGTCGTCGTCGGCGTTGATCGCCGACAAGGCCACCAGCCTCTCAACATCGTGTCGCTGGGCCTGGCCCACCAGCGACGCGATCTCGCCTTGCAGGGCCCGCGAATTGAGGAACACCGTGCTGGCACCGGGAAGTGCCGCCTCGACCGTGTCGAACACCTTGACCTGCGGCGGAAACCCCGCGGCATCGGCGCGTCGGCTCACCGCGCGCACCTCTGCGCCTGCCGCGACCAGTTCGGCGACCAGTGGCCGCCCGACGTTGCCGGTCGCTCCTGTGACGACGATTGCCATGTTCAGCTCCTTTCAAAAAGACCTTGATGCAAGGACGGAGCGGCGACCCGAAAAGTTACTCGGCGTGGGTAACCCGTCGCGGATGTAACTTCGCGACGCTTAGCGTCGTCGTATGGGCATGACCGACCCGGAGCTGCACGAGGCGTGGCGGGGCCACCACCCCTACACGGTGAACCTCGCCTACCAGATGCTTGGCGACATCGGAGACGCCGAAGACGTCGCGCAGGAAGCGTTCGCCCGGCTGTCCCGTGCCGAGGGCATCGACGACATTCGCGGCTGGCTCACTGTCGTCGCAGCACGGTTGTGCCTTGACCTGGTCCGGTCGGCCCGCGCGAGATACGAGTGGCCCACCGAGGCGACGGCGCTGGAGGGCCGGCCGGGTTCGTCACTGGATCCGGCGGACCGCGTCACCCTCGACGAGCAGATCAGCGGCGCGCTGCTGCAGGTGCTGCACCGGCTCAGTCCCGCAGAGCGTGTCGCGTTCGTGCTGCACGACGTGTTCAAGGTGCCGTTCGACGAGATCGCCGAGACCGTCGGGCGCCCGGCCGGAACGTGCCGGCAGCTCGCGCGCCGGGCCCGCACCAAGGTCGCGGCGGCGGCCCCACCGGTGACCGCAGTGAGCCCCGATGAGCATCACGCGGTGACGGAGAAATTCATCCTGGCGTGTGCGACAGGCGATTTGGCGGCGCTGGCCGCGGCGCTGGATCCAGCCGTGTGGGGCGTCGCGACGTTCCTGGGCGATCCCGCTCCGCCGCCGCAGACCAACCACGGGCCCGCCGCGGTCGCCACGAATCTGCTGCGTTTCCTCGGCCCGGGCACCACGCTGGTCGACGCTCCGGTCGGGCAGCCGGTGCTGCTGGGCTACGGGCCGCGGTCTTCTGCTCTTGGCGCACGCGCTCATCGCCGCCGACTGTTCGCGGTTCTGGCGCTCACGGTGCGCGCCGGGCGGGTGCTCAAGATCGAGGCGACGGTGGACCCGTCGGCGTTCAGCCCAGACGATGTTTCAGCGCGTCGAACTCGTCCTTGATCCCGGTGGGCAGCTTCTCGCCGACGAACTCGAACCACTCCTCGATCAGCGGCAGCTCCTTGCGCCACTCGTCGGGCTTGACCACCAGCGCCTCGTTGACGTCGCCGGCGTCGAGGTCGAGCCCCTCGAGGTCAAGGTCATCGGCGGTGGGGACGATGCCGATGGGGGTGGACTGACCGTTCGTCCTGCCCTCGACGCGCTCAATGACCCACTTGAGCACGCGGCTGTTCTCGCCGAAACCCGGCCACAGGAACCGGCCGTCCGCGCCGCGGCGGAACCAGTTCACGAAGAAGATCTTCGGGAGCTTGGATTCGTCGGAGTTTTTGCCCAGGTCGATCCAGTGCTGGAAGTAGTCGCCGACGTTGTACCCGAGGAACGGCAGCATCGCCATCGGATCGCGGCGAACTGTCCCGACCTTGCCCTCCGCCGCCGCGGTCTGCTCGCTGCCCATCGTGGCGCCGATGAACACGCCGTGCTGCCAGTCGGTCGCTTGGGTGACCAGCGGGACCGTGGTCTTACGCCGGGCGCCGAACAGAATCGCCGAGATCGGCACTCCCTGCGGGTCGTCCCATTCCGGGGCCAGCGTGGGACACTGCGACATCGGCGTGCAGTACCGCGCGTTGGGATGCGCTGCGGTGGTTTCCGTTTCGCGGAAGTACCAGTCGTTGCCCTTCCAGTCGATCAGGTGCTGCGGGTCGCCCTCCAGGCCCTCCC
>JAFAWC010000638.1 GCA_019242135.1 Mycobacteriaceae bacterium
GTTCTCGGCCACGACGACACTGTCACGCAGCAGGCGCGCTTTCGCGTTGCGGCGGATGATGCCCGACGTGACGAGGCAGCCGGCGATGAGTCCCACCTTCGACGAGCGGAACAGCGCCCGCACCTCGGCACGACCAAGCTCGCGCTCTTCATAGATCGGCTTGAGCAGGCCCCGCAGCGCCTTCTCGATGTCGTCGATCGCCTGGTAGATCACCGAGTAGTAGCGGATCTCCACCCCCTCGCGGTTGGCGAGCTCGGTGGCTTTGCCCTCGGCGCGCACGTTGAACCCGATGATGACGGCGTCGGATGCCGAAGCCAGGTTGACGTTGGTCTCGGTGACGCCGCCGACACCGCGATCGATCACCCGCAGCTCCACCTCGTCGTCGATCTGGATGCCGAGCAGGGCCTCTTCCAGTGCCTCGACGGTGCCCGCGTTGTCGCCCTTGAGGATCAGGTTCAGCTGGCTGGTTTCCTTCAACGCCGAATCCAGGTCCTCGAGACTGATCCGCTTGCGCGCCCTGGCCGCCATCGCGTTGCGCTTGCGCGCGCTGCGCCGGTCGGCGATCTGACGGGCGATCCGGTCCTCGTCGACGACAAGGAAGTTGTCGCCCGCGCCGGGCACCGACGTGAAGCCGATGACCTGCACCGGCCGCGACGGCAGCGCCTCCTCGACGTCGGCGCCGTGCTCATCGACCATCCGGCGGACGCGGCCGTAGGCGTCGCCGGCCACCACGGAGTCCCCGACATGCAGGGTGCCGCGCTGCACGAGCACGGTGGCCACCGGTCCCCGGCCGCGGTCCAGGTGCGCCTCGATCGCCACACCCTGCGCCTCCATGTCGGGGTTGGCCCGAAGGTCGAGAGCCGCGTCGGCGGTGAGCAGCACCGCTTCGAGCAGCTGCTCGATGTTGGTGCCCTGCTTGGCCGAGATGTCGACGAACATGGTGTCGCCGCCGAATTCCTCTGGGACCAGGCCGTATTCGGTTAGCTGACCCCGGATCTTGGCCGGGTCAGCGCCTTCTTTGTCGATCTTGTTGACCGCGACGACGATCGGCACATCCGCCGCCTGCGCGTGGTTGACGGCTTCCACCGTCTGCGGCATCACGCCGTCGTCGGCGGCGACCACCAGGATCGCGATGTCGGTGGCCTTCGCGCCGCGGGCACGCATCGCGGTGAACGCCTCATGGCCCGGGGTGTCGATGAACGTGATCGGCCGGTCGGTGCCGTCGAGGTCGACCTGCACCTGGTAGGCACCGATGTGCTGGGTGATGCCGCCGGCCTCACCCTCGCGCACGTTGGCCTGACGGATGGTGTCCAACAGTCGGGTCTTGCCGTGGTCGACGTGGCCCATCACCGTGACCACCGGTGGCCGCGTCTGCAAATCCGACTCGTCGCCCTCGTCTTCGCCATAGGACAGGTCGAAGGACTCCAGCAGCTCACGGTCCTCATCTTCGGGACTGACCACCTGGACGAGGTAGTTCATCTCGCTGCCGAGCAGCTCGAGCGTCTCGTCGCCCACCGACTGCGTGGCGGTGACCATTTCGCCGAGGTTGAACAGCGCCTGCACCAGGGCGGCGGGGTTCGCATCGATCTTCTCGGCGAAGTCGGAAAGCGACGCGCCGCGCGCCAACCGGATGGTCTCGCCGTTGCCGTGCGGCAGCCGAACACCACCGACGACCGGCGCCTGCATCGAATCGTATTCCTGGCGCTTCTGCCGCTTCGATTTGCGCCCCCGTTTAGGCGCTCCGCCGGGACGACCGAACGCGCCGGCCGCTCCGCCGCGCTGGCCGGGACGTCCGCCGCCGCCGGGACGGCCGCGAAAGCCGGTCCCGGCCGGCGGCCCACCAGGACCGCCGGGACCACCGCCGCGGTAGTTACCGCCGCCACCGGGGCGACCGCCCGCGGCAACACCTGGACCACGGCCGCCCGGGCCGGGACGGGGTGCGCCGGGTCGCGGGGCACGTCCGGGTGCGCCGCCTCCGGGCCTCGGTGGCATGTTGCCGGGCGACATACCTGGCCGGGGCGCGCCGGGCCTTGGGCCTTGGGGCCGCGGGATCGGCCGGTCCACCGGCTGCACCGTGGAGAACGGGTTGTTGCCGACGCGCGGAGTGCGCGGGGCGGGCTTGGGTGTCGGGCCGGGCCTCGGCGCACCGGGCGCCGGCCCGGGCCGTGCCGGGCTGGGTGCCGGCGCGCTTGCTGCCGTGGCCGCCGGGCGCGCCGGTGCTGGAGGGGGCGGCGCCGGTGCAGCCGGAGGCGCGGGAACCGCGGCCACGGCTTTCGGAGGTGCGGTCGCGACCGCGCCGCCGGCGGCCTTCTTCACCGCGCCGTTGCCCCCCTGGGCGGCCTGAGCGGTCTTACCGCCGCCGAAAGACTCGCGAAGCCGCCGGGCGACCGGTGCTTCGACAGTCGAGGAGGCCGATTTGACGAATTCGCCTTGTTCGCTCAGCCGTGCGAGAACTTCTTTACTTGTGACACCGAGTTCCTTGGCCAACTCGTGCACACGGGCCTTACCTGCCACTACCTCTCCATCTCTCGAGGCGACGGCTGCCGAAAGGCCGGCGCCCCGGGTTAGCTACGACACATGGTCATCGGGACTTCACGGTGTGCTCATGTTCTTCGCTACCTGTTCTCTTTCCGGGTGGTCGGGCGCATCCACTGAGTCGATGTGCTCGACGCCCGCGGATATGTCCATGGGACCGCTGACCCGCAACGCTCGGCCGAAAGCTCGCCGGCGGACCGCTGCGCGCAGACACTGCTGGTTGGGGTGCAGCCAGGCACCCCGCCCCGGCAGATTACCTGCAGTGTCAACGGTCACGGCGAACTCGCCGTTCCCCTTCGACACCGCTACCACGCGAAGCAGTTCGTCGGCCAGCCCTCGTCTACGGCAGCCGATGCAGGTCCGTACCGGTCCTGCATCGGAAGTCGAAGTCTCGCGCTGGATCACGAGTCAGTCTACCTTCACGCCGTTAGCGGTCCCACGCGAGCGGTCCCTAGGACGTCGGCTGGCCCTGCGTCGCCTCGTTGTCGCTGCGGATATCGATCCGCCAACCCGTGAGTCGGGCGGCCAACCTGGCGTTTTGGCCTTCCTTACCGATCGCCAGAGACAGCTGGAAGTCCGGAACCACCACGCGCGCGGCACGGGCGTTCGCGTCAACCACCGCCACCGATACCACCTTCGCGGGCGACAGCGCATTGGCCACGAACCGGGCGGGGTCCTCGTCGTAGTCGATGATGTCGATCTTTTCGCCGGACAGCTCGCTCATCACGTTGCGGACTCGCTGGCCCATCGGGCCGATGCACGCGCCCTTCGCGTTGAGGCCCGGGACCCGCGAGCGCACGGCGATCTTTGAGCGGTGACCCGCCTCGCGGGCGACCGCGACGATCTCGACCGAGGCGTCGGCGATCTCGGGAACCTCCAGCGAGAACAATTTGCGCACCAGGTTCGGATGTGTGCGCGACAACGTGATCAGCGGTTCCCGTGAGCCACGGCTGACACCCACGACGTAGCAGCGGAGCCGGTCGCCGTGCTCGTAGCGTTCGCCGGGCACCTGTTCGGCGGACGGGATCACGCCCTCGGAACCTTTCGTTTCGCTCCCCATCCTGACCACGACGAGCCCACGCGCGTTGGCGCGGGCGTCGCGCTGGATCACCCCCGCGACGATGTCGCCTTCACGGGCGGAGAACTCGCCGTAAGTCTTCTCGTTCTCGGCGTCGCGGAGCCGCTGCAGCATCACCTGACGTGCGGTAGTGGCCGCGACGCGACCGAATCCCTCCGGGGTGTCGTCCCACTCGCTGAGGACGTTGCCGTCATCATCGGTCTCGCGCGCTATGACCGTCACCTCACCGGTCCTGCGGTCGATCTCGATGCGGGCGTCGGGCTGGTGGCCTTGGGTGTGGCGGTACGCGGTGAGCAGGGCGGACTTGATCGTCTCGAGCAGCTCTCCGACAGACATTCCCCTGTCGACTTCGATCGCGTGCAGCGCGGCCATGTCGATGTTCATGTCCCGGCCTTCGGCGGACCAAGCCCGGCAAGTTCGAGCTCGCGTGGATTCGGCGACGAAAACTCAACCTGGACAACGGCTTTGACGATGCTGTCGAGCGGAATGTCTCGGACCTGCCAGTCACGATCGGTTGGCCTGACCACCACGCGCAACATCCCGTCATCGGTCAGACCGAGCCGGCCGGTGACCGACGAGCCGTCGGCGAGTGTCAGATCGGCCTTACGTCCGCGGGCGCGCCGGAAGTGCTTTTCGCTGGTCAACGGACGGTCGACTCCGGGCGAGCTCACCTCGAGCACATAGCGATCACTGCCGGTGCCGGCGTCATCGAGCAGTGCCGACGCGCGCCGTGACAGCGCCGCGATCGTGTCGAGGTCCAGCGGATCGTCGCCGTCGGCGATCACGGTGATGCGCGGCGGACGGGCCGCGGCATCGACGACCACGCTCTCGATCTCATAGCCGGCACGCACGAACTCGTTGTCGAGTAGCTCGAAAACCTGTTCCTGCGACGGCAGCCCCGTGGCCACGGCGAGCTCCTCATCTTGAGTTGTCCGGCTAGTCGCTCCGCAAATCGGAGCCAACTTTCCACGATACGCCAGATGCAACATTTGCTGTCCCGATCAACCAGGCCCGTTAACCCCTGCGACCCGCGCCGCGGAAGACCCCCGGGGCCGGCCGACTGGTACGGGCGAAGCGTTACAGCGGTTCGGCGGTCGGAGGTTCCGCGCGACCAATGGCAGGATGTCGCCATGCCCAGCCGGCGCCGCGTGCTCATCGGTGCAGCCGCCCTCGTTGCGCTCGGCGCCAGCGCCCCAGGGTGCAGCTCTCCTCAGCCGCCCCAGCCCGAGGAGCTGAACACCCAACTCGACCTCGCCCGCCGCGACAGCCAGATGGCCCGAGCCGCCGCAGCGGCGGCGGGGCCCTTCTACGCACCACCGCTCAACGTCGTCGCCGACGAGCGTGCCGACCATGCCACGGCGTTGTCGGCGGAGATCGCCCGCAGGGCCGGCCAGACCACCACGTCGAGCTCACCGGCTGCGCCCGCAGCCGCATCACCGCCTCCCTCGCGAATGGACGTCATCGCGGCGCTGCGTGAATCTGCTGACAGCGCAGCAAAATTGGCCGCCAATCTGTCCGGCTATCGAGCCGGGCTTCTCGGCTCCATTGCCGCATCATGCACCGCGTCGGTCACAGTCCCGCTGGCGATGACGGAGCCCGCACAGTGACCTCCCCCCAGCCGCCTTCCCCCCGGCCGAGCCCGACCAAGCAGCCCGAGTCCGCCGACGAGAAGGCATTCGCCGACGCCGTCGCCGCCGAGCACGCCACGATCTACGGTTACGGGTTCGTCTCCGCTCACTCGATGCCCGAGCTCAACGAGCTGATCTCGGAAAGCCTCGCCGAACACCGCGCCCGGCGCGATGCCGTCATCGCGTTGATGGCGTCACGCTCGGTCGTCGCACCGGTCGCGGCGGTGGGTTATCAACTGCCGATACCGGTCAAGAACTGGAAGGACGCCGCCGCCTTGGCCTTGAGGATGGAGACCGACGACCAGGTGGCCTGGCGCTCGGTGCTGGAGCGCGCGCAGTCCGCCGAGGACCGGTCCTTCGCCGTGACGGCGCTGACGCAGTGCGCTGTGCGGGCATCACGCTGGCGGCAGGTGCTCCTCGTCTGGCCGTTGACGGTGCCGTTCCCGGGGGGCAGCGAATCGCGGTAAGCGCTTGAATCTACCCGGCGGTGGCGGCCGCGATGTCCGCCGCGGCGGCGTTGACGGGCACCTCACGCGTTTCGCCACTGAATCGGTCGCGCAACTCGACGACTCCGTCAGCCCAACCGCGGCCCACGACGACGATCCACGGCACCCCCAACAGTTCGGCGTCTTTGAATTTCACGCCGGGCGACGCCTGCCGGTCGTCGAGCAGCACATCGAGGCCGAGCCGATCCAAGTCGGCGGCCAGCCCGGTAGCGCCGTCACGGGCCGCGGCGTCCTTGTTCGCGATCACCAAGTGCACATCGAACGGCGACACCGAGGCCGGCCACCGAAGACCGATCTCGTCATGATGCTGCTCGGCGATCACCGCAACGAGCCGCGACACCCCGATGCCGTAGGACCCCATAGTCAGCCGCACCGGCTTTCCGTCTTCACCGAGCACGTCGACCGAGAATGCGTCGGTGTACTTGCGACCGAGTTGGAAGATGTGCCCGATTTCTATGCCGCGCGCCGACACCAGCGGACCCGCACCGTCGGGTGACATGTCCCCATCGCGAATGTCTGCGGCTTCGATCGTCCCGTCCGCGACGAAATCGCGACCGGCCACGAGACCGACGACGTGTTTGCCTGCCGCGTCTGCGCCCGTGATCCAGCTCGTGCCGTCGACCACCCTGGGATCAACGAGGTAGCGAATCCCGTTCTGAGCCAATGCCTTCGGCCCGATGTATCCCTTGATCAGGAAGGTGGCCTTCGCAAAGTCGTCGTCATCGAGCATCGCGTAGTCGGCCGGATCGAGTGCGGCGGCCAGCCTCTTGTCGTCGATCTCACGGTCACCGGGGATCCCGACCGCCAGCAGTTCCCAATCAGCGCCGGGCTGGCGGACCTTGAGCAGCACGTTCTTTAGCGTGTCCGAGGCCGTCACCGTGCGACCCAACCCGGCGGAATTCGCCCAGGCCACCAACGTGCTGATCGTCGGCGTATCGCCGGTGTCGTGCACGACCGGCTCGGGCAGACCGTCGAACGGCACCGGATCGGGTCGCGCCGTGATCACTGCCTCCACGTTGGCCGCGTAACCGGACTCCAGGCACCGCACGAAAGTGTCTTCACCGATCGGGCTTTCGGCCAAGAACTCCTCGGATGCGCTGCCGCCCATTGCACCGGACAACGCCGACACGATCACGAACCGCACGCCCATCCGGTCGAAGATCCGTTGGTAGGCATCCCGGTGCGCGTGGTACTGCTCCTTAAGGC
>JAFAWC010000642.1 GCA_019242135.1 Mycobacteriaceae bacterium
GTCGAGCGGCACTTTCCGCCAGATGCGAAGGCGCGCATGGATGTTCTCGTCGGCAATCTGCGTAAGGCATACCGGGTCAGCATCGAGTCGCTGGACTGGATGACGCCGGAAACGCGCAGTCGCGCGCTGGACAAGCTGGACAAGTTCACCGCAAAGATCGGCTACCCGAAGCGGTGGCGCGACTACTCCGACTTCCGGGCCGATCGCGCCGACCTGTACGGCAATTTCCGCCGCGGCTACCTGGTCGATCACGACCGCGAGCTGGCCAAGCTGGGTTCACCGGTCGACCGCGACGAGTGGTTCATGACCCCGCAGACCGTCAATGCGTACTACAACCCCGGCATGAACGAGATCGTCTTCCCGGCAGCGATTTTGCAGCCACCGTTCTTCGACGCGGACGCCGACGACGCCGCCAACTACGGCGGCATCGGTGCGGTGATCGGCCACGAGATCGGGCACGGCTTCGACGACCAGGGCGCCAAGTATGACGGTGACGGCAACCTCGTCGATTGGTGGACCGACGAGGACCGCTCCGAATTCGGCGCCCGCACCAAGGCATTGATCGAGCAGTACGACACCTACACCCCACGCGCATTGACCAACGGCCACCACGTCAACGGCGCCTTCACCGTCGGTGAAAACATCGGCGACCTCGGCGGCCTGTCAATCGCGCTGCTCGCCTACCAGCTGTCGCTGCACGGCGAGCAGTCACCGGTGATCGACGGACTGACCGGCCTGCAGCGGGTGTTCTTCGGCTGGGCGCAGGTGTGGCGCACCAAATCACGCGACGCCGAGGCCATCCGCCGCCTGGCGATCGACCCGCACAGCCCCCCCGAGTTCCGCTGCAACGGTGTCGTGCGCAACATCGACGCGTTTTACGACGCGTTCGGCGTGGGACACGAAGACGCCCTGTACCTGGACCCGGCGCAGCGGGTCAGGATCTGGAACTGATCAGAACATCTGCCAGTCCGACGCACCGTCGGGCTTGTTGTAGGTGCCCACGGAGTTCCTGATCACGATCGGGTCACCGCTGCCGAAGTTGTCGAAGAACCACTTCGCGTTGTCCGGGCTGATGTTGATGCAGCCGTGGCTGACGTTGCGCTTACCCTGATCGGCCACCGACCACGGGGCACTGTGCACGAAGTTGCCGCTGTTGTCGAACCGGACGGCGAGCTGCACGTGCACCTTGTAGCCTTGCGGCGAGGTGTTCGGGACGCCGTAGGTCGCCGAGTCCATCACGATGTCCGGGAACTTCTCGAGCACGTAGTAGGTGCCGTTCGGGGTGTCGTGCCCCGGCATGCCCATCGACACCGGCATCGTCTTCTCCAGCTTGCCGTTGCGGAACACCTGCATCGTGTGGGTGCTGTTGTCGACGTTCGCGATCAGCAGGTCTCCAACCCGGAAGCTCGACTTGGTGCCCGCCGCGTCGATGTTGACGGTGGTGCCGGCAGGCCAGAAGTCCTGCGGCCGCCATCGCACCTGGCTGTCGTTGATCCAATAGAACCTCCCGGGCACGGGCGGGTTCGACGAGATGTGGATCGCTTGCTCGGCCATCGCCCGGTCGGTGATCGGCACCGCGAAGTTGATGTAGATCGGCTTGGCCACGCCCACGGTCGCGCCGTTGACCGGATTGAACGTCGGCGGCCGGAACGGCGGTGTGCCGGTGAACGGCTCGGGGTTCTGGCCGGCGACGTAGGTCCCCGCCGGCGCCGCGGACGGTTGCGTGCCCGGCGCCGCAGCCGGTTGCGTTCCCTGATCACTCGGGGCGGCCGGCACGGCAGCGTCCGGGGCCGGCGCCGGTGCCGGAACGGGTACCGGGGCCGCTGCCGCGGCGGGGGCGACCGGATCTGGCGGCGGCACGTCCACCACCGGCGCGGGCGCCGGGTCGCCGGGTTCCTGCCCCGGGTCAGCCAGCGCGACCGGCGTGGCAGTCACCAACGCGGCCGCCAGCACCGCAGCGCATAACGCCGAGATCCACTGCCACGCCCAGCGCCGTGCGGCTCCGGTTCGTGTACTCATCAACCCTCCAGACCTCATAAGTGCACCCAGTGTGGCACAGGGCCCGAGGCAAAAATGACCATGTACGGCTCCCCGACCCCATCACAGCTACCTGCTTCATCTCACTGAGCTGCGGATTTGTTACATCTGGGAATCTGCCGGGAATTCTGCCCGGGACGCCGAACCTCGACACTCCCCGCGGTCACCCGCATTTTCCCTCGCGACAAGGACCCGCAGGCTATGACCGCACCAGCCGCGCAATCGCGGCGGACGCTTCGGCGAGCTTCGCGTCGGCCTCCTCGCCGCCGGCCGCGACGGCGTCGGACACACAGTGCGCAAGGTGTTCATCGATCAGGCCGAGCGCGACCGACTGCAATGCACTCGTGACGGCGCTGATCTGGGTGAGGACGTCGATGCAGTACTTGTCCTCGTCGATCATCTTCGCGATGCCGCGAACCTGACCCTCGATGCGGCGCAGCCGCTTGGTGTAGTCGTCCTTGCGCCCGGAATACCCGGACGACCCAGGATAGCCGGACGACGCCGAATCCCCTGGTAACCCGGGCCGCGGTGGCACGTCCATTTATCCTCCCAGCAGCTGTTTCATCGCGTCGATCTGCGCCTGTTGCGTGCCGATGATCGACCTCGCCAGATACAGGACGTCGGCGTTGCGTCCGTGCGCAACCTCGTCTTGGGCCACCGCGATCGCGCCGCGTTGGTGCGCGGTCATCGCCGTCAGCCACAACCGGTCGAATTCGGCCCCGGTCAGCGATTGCAGCCTGTCGATGGTGGCCTGCTCGACCATGCCCGCCACCGGCACCTCGTCGGACGAGCCGCTCGGGTCGTCCTGCCACTGCATGAGCCACGCGCGAAACGCCTGGATCTCGGGTATCTCGGTGCCGGTGATCTGATTGGCCAGCGCAATGACCTGCGGGTTCGTGGTGTCGGTCGGCACCATCTGGGCCATCTGAGTCGCCTGGCCTTCGTCGGTGACCATGGCACGCGCGAACGCGATGTCATGGGCGTTGTGGTTCCCGGCCTCCGAACTCTCCTGACCGGCCGAGGTGGCCGACGTGGCGGCGTGGCGTTCCGGCGAACCACCGCAGGCCGTCAGCAGGCCCAACGCCAGCAGCGCAGCAAACATTGCCGCACACCTCATGGTGCACACTTTAGTCCGTACCCCGGAGGGGTATGCGCGATGCAGGTCCGGAAGCCGCCGAAGGCATACTGAAACGATGCCAGAGATCGACATCAAACCGCGCAGCCGTGACGTCACCGACGG
Source organism: Mycobacteriaceae bacterium (assembly GCA_019242135.1). Classification (GTDB taxonomy): domain Bacteria; phylum Actinomycetota; class Actinomycetes; order Mycobacteriales; family Mycobacteriaceae; genus Mycobacterium. Next base: position 3,278 of record JAFAWC010000642.1, read on the forward strand.
ACTCGAGAGAGCAGCCGCCCGCGGCATGCTGCGCGCGGTGGGCATGGAGGACGCCGACTTCGCCAAGCCCCAGATCGGAGTGGCGTCGTCGTGGAACGAGATCACGCCGTGCAACTTGTCGCTGGACCGGCTTGCGAAGGCCGCCAAGGACGGAGTGTTCGAGGCCGGCGGTTACCCGATGGAGTTCGGCACGATCTCGGTATCCGACGGCATCTCGATGGGCCATGAGGGCATGCACTTCTCGCTGGTGTCACGAGAGGTGATCGCCGACAGCGTCGAGACCGTAATGCAAGCCGAACGACTGGATGGCTCGGTGCTGCTGGCGGGCTGCGACAAGTCGCTGCCGGGCATGTTGATGGCCGCGGCCCGGCTCGATCTGGCGGCGGTGTTTCTCTACGCCGGAACGATCCTGCCCGGCAAGGCGAAGTTGTCCGACGGGTCCGAACGCGAGGTCACGATCATCGACGCCTTCGAGGCGGTGGGTGCGTGTTCGCGCGGGCTGATGCCGCGGGAGGATGTCGACGCGATCGAGCGGGCGATCTGTCCCGGCGAGGGCGCGTGCGGCGGCATGTACACGGCGAACACGATGGCCAGCGCCGCTGAGGCGCTGGGCATGTCGTTGCCGGGCAGCGCTGCACCGCCGGCCACCGACCGCCGCCGCGACGGCTTTGCCCGGCGCAGCGGCCAAGCCGTGGTCGAGCTGCTGCGCCGCGGCATCACCGCGCGCGACATCATGACCAAGGAAGCGTTCGAGAATGCGATCGCGGTGGTGATGGCGTTCGGCGGGTCGACGAACGCGGTGCTGCACCTGTTGGCGATCGCATACGAGGCGAACGTCAAGCTGACTCTTGAGGACTTCACGCGCATCGGTGCGAAGGTCCCGCATCTGGCCAACGTGAAGCCGTTCGGCCAGCACGTGATGTTCGACGTCGACCGCATCGGCGGCGTGCCCGTCGTGATGAAGGCCTTGCTCGATGCCGGGCTG
>JAFAWC010000001.1 GCA_019242135.1 Mycobacteriaceae bacterium
GAACGGCACCGGATCGGGTCGCGCGGTGATCACTGCCTCCACGTTGGCCGCGTAACCGGACTCCAGGCACCGCACGAAAGTGTCTTCGCCGATCGGGCTTTCGGCCAAGAACTCCTCGGATGCGCTGCCACCCATTGCACCGGACAACGCCGACACGATCACGAACCGCACGCGCATCCGATCGAAGATCCGTTGGTAGGCATCACGGTGCGCGTGGTACTGCTCCTTGAGGCCGGAGTCGTCGACGTCGAACGAATACGAGTCCTTCATCACGAACTCGCGGCCGCGCAGGATGCCGGCGCGCGGGCGTGCCTCGTCACGGAATTTTGTCTGGATCTGATACAGCAGCAGCGGAAAGTCCTTGTATGAGCTGTACTCACCCTTCACCGTGAGGGTGAAAAGTTCTTCGTGGGTCGGCCCGAGGAGGTAGTCGGTGTTGCGGCGATCCTTCAGCCGGAACACCCCTTCGCCATACTCCGTCCAGCGGTTGGTCACCTCGTACGGCGCACGGGGCAGCAGCGCTGGGAACAGAATCTCCTGCCCGCCAATCGCGTTCATCTCGTCGCGGACGATGCGTTCAATCTTTCGCAGCACACGCAGACCAAGCGGCAGCCACGTGTACAGGCCCGGGCCGACGGGGCGGATGTAGCCCGCCCGGATCAATAGCTTGTGACTCGGCACCTCGGCATCGGCGGGGTCCTCACGCAGCGTACGCAGGAACAGCTCGGACATGCGCGTGATCACAGCGGCCCAGCTTAAAGCGTGCCGACACGAAGCCTCCAAGAACCTGTCCAGAATCCGTCCAGCGGGGTGTCCGAATCTCGTTTCAACCAGCCACGCCGCCCAGCGGCAATGAGAAAGGACACCCACAAATGAGTACCACGTTCGCCCGCATGAAGAATGCGGCACGCGCCGCATCAGTCGCCACGATGGTGGGCGCCGCCGCGCTCGGCTTGGCCGGCACGGCCCACGCTGACCTGTACGGCAATCCCGAGAAAGCCGCACCCTATTGGCAGCACCAGCAGCTCGACAACTGTGTGCTGATGGCGACAGCCGACATGGTCGGCGAGCTGGAAGGCAAGAAGATCTCCGAGTTCGAGATCACCGCGGTGGCCACCGTCACCCCCAGTGTGGTGCACCCCGGAACGATCTACGTGCCGCCGGTCGGCTCCCTCGACGACCCCAACCAGGGCATGGGAACTGACCCGCAGGATGTCCTGAGGCTGCTGCAGCACTACGACCTCACCGGCAAGTTCGGCGGCGACCTCGCCAAGAACGTGGATAACAAGTTCGTCGTGCAGACCGGGATGGATTCGCTCGCCGAGTACCTCAAGGAAGGTCACAAGGTCATGGCGATCGTCAACGCCCAGACAATCTGGGGCACCACCGACGGTCCGTTCGACAAGTCCAACCACGCCCTCGTCGTTACCGGCATCGACACCGACAAGGGCATCGTGCACCTCAACGACAGCGGCAATCCGAAAGGCCGCGACTTCCAGGTCCAGATGGCCACCTTCGAAAAGGCCTGGGCCACCAGCGGCCAGAGCATCGTCGTCACCGACCAGACGTCGTAATCGCGACGCTACGAGGGCCGGCCGCACATGTGCGGCCGGCCCGCCTCACTCTCGCTACAGCTCGCCGGCCTCCACCGCCTCACGGGTGTGCTGTGCGACTGCGATCTCCCCAGATGAGAACCCGATCCAGAACGCACTCACACCCACCAGCACAGCCAGCGCCGCCACCCACAGCAGCGAGTAGGTATAGCCGTGATCCAGCGCATCGAGCTGTGTTGGTGTCATGCGCCGCACGCTTCCGGTGGTCCCGCCGAGATACAGCGTCCGTGAGGTCTGCACCGCCTGGATCGCCACGAGCACCAGCGGACCGCCCAGGTTCTGCACCATCAATGTGATTGCTGATACCGGACCGATCTCGCGCGGACCCACGTCGGCAAGCGCGCACAGCGGCAGGACTACAGAGATGACGCCGATGCCGACGCCTCCGACGATGATCGGTACAAACAGGTCCGGGAAGTATGGAATGGTGCGATTCAGCGTCGAGCCGTACAGCATCGCGCCCAGCACCAGCGACCCGCCGCCGATGATCAGCCACCGTGGCGCGAGGAGCGGCGCCACCCGTGCGGCGCCCACGTTGCCGAGCGCCAGCGCGATTGCGAAGGGGATAAAGCAGATGCCGGCCCGCAGCGCCGAATAGCCGAGGACCTCCTGCACATACAGCCCGATCATCACGGTCAGCGTCAGCAGCACGCCCCCTGCCAGAAACAGCGACAAGAACGTCATCACCCGGTTGCGGTCGAGGAACAATGACAACGGGACCAGCGGGTTTTCGGCGGTGCGTTCAACGACGAGGAAGCCGCCGAGCAGCAGCACACTGGCCACGCCGGCACCGATCACCCACGGGTTGACCCATCCGACCGGCGGCCCCTGTGTGAACACCAGCACGGCCGTGGTGCAGGCCAAGGTGGCCAGCATCGCGCCGCTGACGTCCAGCCGCAGCCGCTCCCGATGGGTTTCGCGCAGCCGGGTCACCGCGATTGTGATGATCACAATCCCGATCGGCACGTTGATCAGGAACGCCAGTCGCCACGAAATCACCGTGAACGCTCCACCGAGCACCAAGCCCAGCACCGAACCCACACCCTGCATCGCGGCCGACACCGCCATCGCCTGGTTGCGGGCCTGCCCGACGGCGTACGTCGAGGCGATCAGCGCCAGCCCCGTCGGCGCCGCCACCGCCGCGCCGGTGCCCTGCACCGCCCGCGCGGCGATCAGCATCGCAGGGTCGAACGCCACCCCGCAGACCAGCGACGACACCGTGAAGACACCGACCCCGGCGATGAACGCACGCTTATGGCCCACCGCGTCGCCGACGCGTCCGCCGAGCAGCAGAAGACCGCCGAACGTCAGCACGTACGCGGTGATCACCCAGCTCTTGGCGGCGTCGGACAGGCCGAGGTCGGCCTGCATCCGCGGCAGCGCCACCACGACGATGGTGCCGTCCAGCGTCGACATCAACTGCATGCCGGTGATGGCGATGATCGCGATCCCGACGACGCTGGAGGCCAGCGGGCGTCGCGATGAGCGCTTACGCGAAGAGCCGACGGGCCCCGATGAGCGCTTGCGCGAAGAGCCGACGGGCCCCGATGAGCGCTTGCGCGAAGAGCCGACCTGCCCCGATGAGCGCTCGCGCGAAGAGCCGACACTGGGGGGGCGCCGCGCAGCGAACATGGCTTGCCACCCTACCGATCGCGTGCCGCGCCGGTGCGGGCGTGCGAAGTGCGATTACTCGCCGAAAGGCTCAGAGGTCTCCGGCGTCCAGCGCGTCCTTGACCTCCTGCGCATGCGCGACCTCTTCGGAGGTGTAGCCGATGAACAAAGACACCGCTCCAACGATGATCGTGACGCCGGCGACCCACAGCAGCCCGTAGGTGTAGCCCTGGTCCAGCGCATGCAACTGCGCGGCTGTCATGGTCTTCACCGGGGCGGTCGTGCCGCCCAGGTACAGGGTCCGCGAGGTGATGACCGCTTGGATGACCGCCAGCACGACCGGGCCGCCGAGGTTTTGCAGCATCAGTGCTACCGCAGAAAGCGGGCCGATGCGGTCGAAGCCCACACCCGCGATCGCTGAAACTGTCAGCGGGACGACGATGATGCCGATGCCGAAGCCGCCGACGGCGATCGGCACGACCAGGTTCGGGAAGTACGGTATGCCGGCATTCAGCGTCGACCCGTAGAGCATCGCCGCGAGCACCAGCGCGCCGCCCGCGATCACCAGCGCCCGCGGCGGGAAGAGCCTGACTAGCTGCGCCGATACCCCCAGCCCGATGCCCAGCGCGATCACAAATGGAATGAAGCCGACACCGGCTCGCAGTGCGCTGTAGCCCATGATGTCCTGCACGTACAGGCCGATCAGCACGGTGAGCGTGAACATCACGCCGCCGGCCATGAAGATCGCGACGAACGTCGCCACCCGGTTGCGGTCCCGGAACATGTCGAGCGGCACCAGCGGATTTTCGGCGGTGCGTTCCTTGATGAAGAACGCGCTGAGGAACACGGCGGCAGCGACACCAGCGCCGATCGTCAGCGGCGATCGCCAGCCCGCCTCGGGTCCCATCGAAAAGCCGAACACCGCGGCGCTGCAGCCGAGGGTGGCCAGCACCGCGCACGTGGCGTCCAGCTTCATCGCTGCGCGGTGGGTTTCGGTCAACGTCGTGTACGCCAGATAGATCATCAGCATGCCGATCGGCACGTTGATGAGGAAGGCCAGCCGCCAGGACACTTCGGTCAGCGCCCCGCCGATGATGAGCCCCATCACCGATCCGATGCCGGTCATCGCGGCGAAGATCGCGGTTGCGGCGTTGCGGGCAGGGCCCTTGGGAAACGTCGTCGCGATCAGCGCCAGCGCGGTGGGAGATGCGATGGCCGCACCGACACCCTGCGCGAGCCGCGCGACCACCATGGTCGACTCGTCCCACGCCAGCCCGCACAGAATCGACGCGATCGCGAACAGCGCGA
>JAFAWC010000163.1 GCA_019242135.1 Mycobacteriaceae bacterium
TGGGTGTCGGCGCCGACCGGGCGTCGATCCGCACCACCGACCTGTCTCACGGCTACGTCGAAGAGAATTCGGCCTACAGCTCATGAGCACTCAACCGGTCGTCGCCGGCGCCGTCTCACCTCACGTCAAGGCACAGGTGCTCGCCGAGGCGTTGCCCTGGCTGAAGGCGCTGCACGACAAGGTCGTGGTGATCAAATACGGGGGCAACGCGATGACCGACGGTGCCTTGCGCCAGGCGTTCGCCGACGACATGGTGTTCCTGCGCAACTGCGGGATTCATCCGGTGGTCGTGCACGGTGGTGGTCCGCAGATCACCGCGATGCTGAAACGGCTTGGGATTGCGGGGGATTTCAAAGCCGGCTTCCGCGTCACCACCCCGGAGGTGCTCGACGTCGCGCGGATGGTGCTGTTCGGGCAGGTCGGTCGCGAACTGGTCAACCAGATCAACGCGCACGGCCCGTATGCAGTCGGCATCACCGGCGAGGACGCCCAGTTGTTCACCGCGGTGCGGCGCAGTGTGACGGTCGACGGCGTGCTTACCGATATCGGCCTGGTCGGTGACGTTGCGGCGGTCAACACCGCTGCGGTGCGTGATCTCATTGCGGCCGGGCGGATTCCGGTGGTGTCGTCTCTCGCCCCCGACGCCGACGGGGTGGTGCACAACATCAACGCCGACACCGCAGCGGCGGCGCTTGCGGAGGCGCTGGCCGCGGAGAAGTTGCTGATGCTGACGGATGTTGAAGGTCTTTACATGCGATGGCCGGACCGCGGCTCGTTTGTCACCGAAATCGACACGGAGACACTGGGTGAGCTGCTGCCGTCGCTGGATGCGGGCATGGTGCCCAAGGTGGAGGCCTGCCTGCGCGCGGTGGCAGCCGGGGTGCCGAGCGCGCACATGATCGACGGCCGCGTCGATCACTGCGTGCTGGTCGAGTTGCTCACCGACGCGGGAACGGGAACGAAAGTGGTGAAAGCGTGACACCGCCGGGGGTGGGCCAAAGCGACGCGGGCAAGGCCATGCAGGAACGCTGGGCGGCCGTGATGATGGACAACTACGGCACGCCGCCGCTGGCGCTGGCCAGCGGGCAGGGCGCAGTCGTCACCGACGTCGACGGAACGGCCTATCTCGACCTGCTCGGCGGCATCGCGGTCAACGTCCTCGGACACCGCCACCCCGCGGTGATCGAAGCCGCGACCCGGCAGCTCAACACGCTCGGTCACACGTCAAACCTGTACATGCACGAGCCCGGAATCGCGCTGGCCGAGATGCTGGTCGCGCTGCTGGGCGCCGAGTCCGAAACCCGGGTGTTCTTCTGTAACTCGGGCGCAGAGGCCAACGAGGTTGCCTTCAAGCTGTCGCGCCTGACCGGACGCACGAAACTCGTTGCCGCCCACGAGGCGTTTCACGGTCGCACGATGGGATCGCTCGCCCTGACGGGACAGCCGAGCAAGCAAGCGCCGTTCGCGCCGTTGCCCGGGGAGGTGGTTCACGTGCCCTACGGCGACGGGGACGCGCTGGCCGCCGCGGTAACCGACGAGACCGCGGCAGTGTTCCTCGAGCCGATCATGGGGGAGAGCGGCGTCGTGGTTCCGCCCGAGGGCTATCTTGCTGCGGCGCGGGAGATCACCGCGAATCACGGCGTCCTGCTCGTGCTCGACGAGGTGCAGACCGGCATGGGCCGCACCGGTACGTTCTTCGCCCACCAGCACGACGGCATCACACCCGACGTGGTCACGCTGGCCAAGGGACTTGGTGGTGGGCTGCCGATCGGCGCGTGTCTGGCGATCGGCCCCGCCGCGGACCTGATGACACCCGGGTTGCACGGCAGCACATTCGGGGGCAATCCGATCTGCGCGGCCGCTGCGCTCGCGGTGCTGCGGACACTGACCGAGCAGGACCTGATCACGCGGGCCGCGACGCTGGGCAAGACGCTGAGCCACGGGGTCGAGTCGCTCAATCATCCGCTGGTGAGCCAGGTTCGGGGCCGCGGTCTGTTGTGCGGTGTCGTGTTGAGCGCGCCGCTGGCCAAGTCCGCCGAGGCCGCCGCGCGTGATGCCGGTTACCTGATCAACGCACCAGCACCCGACATCATCCGGCTGGCGCCTCCGCTGATCATCACCGAAACCCAAATCGACGAGTTCCTCACCGCTTTTCCTCGTGTGCTGGACAAGGCGTCGCAATGAGGCACTTTCTGCGTGACGACGACCTGAGGCCATTCGAGCAGGCCCAGGTGCTGGAGCTGGCCGAGCAGCTGAAGAAGGACCCGTTCAGCCGCCACCCACTGGACGGGCCGCGCGGTGTGGCGTTGATTTTCGACAAGAACTCGACCCGCACCCGGTTCTCGTTCGAACTGGGCATCGCCCAACTGGGCGGACACCCCGTCGTCGTCGACGGAAGCAGCACGCAGCTCGGTCGCGAGGAGACGTTGGCCGACACCGCCCGGGTGCTGTCCCGCTACGTCGAGGCGATCGTGTGGCGGACGTACGGCCAGGACCGGCTTATCGCCATGGCTTCCGCGGCGACGGTGCCGGTGATCAACGCGCTGTCAGACGAATTTCACCCGTGCCAGGTGCTGGCCGACCTGCAGACGCTGATTGAGCGCAAGGGCAGTCTGAAAGGGTTGCGGCTGGCCTACTTCGGGGACGGGGCCAACAACATGGCCCACTCGCTGCTGCTCGGCGGCGCGACGGCCGGCGTGCATGTCACGATCGCAGCTCCGAATGGCTTCCAGCCGGATCCCGCTGTGATCGCCGCCGCGCAGGAGCGGGCACGAGACACCGGTGCGACGATCCGTTTCACGTCGAGCGCGGAGGCGGCCGCCGACGGCGCCGATGTCGTGGTCACCGACACCTGGACGTCGATGGGCCAGGAGACCGACGGCCGGGACCGGATCGGCCCGTTCGAGCCGTTCCGCGTCGACAGCACACTGCTCGGTCGCGCCGACTCCGATGCCGTTGTGCTGCATTGCCTGCCCGCCCATCGTGGCGACGAGATCACCGATGAGGTCATCGACGGGCCGCACAGCGTGGTGTGGGACGAGGCCGAGAACCGGTTGCACGCGCAGAAGGCGCTGCTGGTGTGGCTGCTGGAGCGGAATCCATGAAGTCGAGGATCCCCGAGATCAACGTCACCCGGGCCGGACGGCAGGCGCGCATCGTCGCGATCCTGTCGTCGCGTGCGGTCCGCAGCCAAAGCGAGCTCGCCGCAGCGCTGGCCGCCGAGGGCATCGAGACCACCCAGGCCACCCTGTCGCGCGATCTCGAGGAACTGGGCGCGGTGAAACTGCGCGGCGCCGACGGCGGCGCGGGCGCATACGTCGTTCCCGAGGACGGCAGCCCCGTGCGGGGCGTGTCCGGTGGCACCGAACGGCTATCCCGGTTGCTCGGCGAGCTGCTGGTCTCCGGCGATGCCAGCGGAAACCTGGCGGTGCTGCGCACGCCGCCCGGTGCCGCGCACTATCTGGCGCTGGCCATCGATCGGGCGGCGCTGCCCTACGTCGTCGGCACCATCGCCGGCGACGACACGATCCTGGTGGTCGCGCGCGACCCGATGACCGGCGCAGAGCTGGTCGCAAAGTTCGACGAGTTGCAGTAAACCTGCCGACAGCAAGGAGTTTGGTACCGATGAACGCTTGCGCGGCGATGAGCCTCTTGGGCGAAGAGCAGATGGCGGCGATGAGCCTCTTGGGCGAAGAGCAGATAGCGAAGAGGAGATAGCAGATGTCCGATCGCGTGATCCTGGCGTATTCCGGCGGTTTGGACACCTCGGTGGCGATCAGCTGGATCGGCAAAGAGACCGGCCGAGAGGTTGTGGCCGTGGCCATCGACCTCGGCCAGGGCGGCGAAGACACCGAGGTGGTGCGCACGCGGGCATTGGATTGCGGGGCGGTCGAAGCGGTCGTCGTCGATGCGCGCGACGAGTTCGCGAACGAATACTGCCTGCCCACGATCCAGTCCAACGCCCTGTACATGGATCGCTATCCGCTGGTGTCGGCGATCAGCCGTCCGCTGATCGTCAAGCACCTGGTGGCCGCCGCCCGCGAACACGGTGGCAGCACCGTCGCGCACGGCTGCACCGGCAAAGGCAACGACCAGGTGCGCTTCGAGGTCGGATTCGGTTCGCTGGCACCGGATCTGGAGGTGCTCGCACCCGTCCGTGATTACGCCTGGACCCGGGAGAAGGCCATCTCATTCGCTGAGCAGAACGACATACCGATCGCGGTGACCAAACGGTCGCCGTTCTCGGTCGACCAGAACGTCTGGGGAAGGGCGGTGGAGACCGGCTTTTTGGA
>JAFAWC010000343.1 GCA_019242135.1 Mycobacteriaceae bacterium
TATCAGCGCGCCGGGGCCAACACGGTGCGCCACGGCGCGTGGCTGCACCAGGTCGCCGATGACACGGAGACGTTGGCGGCGGCGTTCGACCAGTCCGCCGACCATCTGGACTCAACCCGCCAGGCCACCCCCACACCCGACGAATTCCGCCAGGTCCGCCAGAACATGCTCACCGCCCAGGCCCGCCGCGACGTCATCGGGATGGCGCGAAGCGCCGCGGACTACTCGCGGTTGAACACCCGGACCACCGAGGCGATGTTCGGCTACTACGACCAGGCCAGCGGCACCACCATGGCGCTGGACGCGCCGCTGAAAACCGCGCCGCCGATCATCACCGGCGGCGGCAAACACGATAAGGACGACGACGACAAGGGGGACAAGGGCAAAGGCGGCAAGAAGAAACCCGGCGCCGCCGACGACGGCCCCCCGATCGCGGGCAGTCAGCACCACAGCGAAGACAAGGTGTGGGGCAGCGGCAAGCACGACGACTCGTCGAAGGACCCGACCGGGTGGGGGGTGCTGGGATACGACGGGACCGCCAAGTGGCAGGCCGACCACAACGGGCTGTCTGGCGACCTCAACGGCGACGGCTATCTGGCGAAGGGCTGGGCGGAGGGCTCCAAGGACTTCGGGCCGCTGCACCTGGGCGGGCGCGCCGAAGGCGACCTCGGTGCCGACGGGGGCCTGCACGGCGGCCTGACCCGCAACGGCGCCGATCTGGGCGCCAATGCGTTCATCGGCGCCAAAGGCAGCCTCGACGGCGACATCGGACTGGGGCCCCTCGACAGCAAGACGCACGTGGAGGCCCAAGCCGGACTGGGGGCGTCGGCGGACCTCGGGGCCAACTACAACGACGGCAAGCTGTCGCTGTCGATGACCGGCGGGTTGGCGCTGGGCCTCGGCGGGAAGATCTCCGAGCACACCACCATCGATATCCCGCAGGCCGCCCACGACGTGCAGCAGGCGTTCGACAACGCGGCCAAGTGGTTCGAGGGGCTGTTCTAGGCCATGACCGCCACACTTCCCTTCCCGATCACCTTCGACCTGCCGCCCGGGTGGAGCTTGGTCGACCCCGATGAGATGGGGGAAACGGACGCGGCGTATGTGGCTGTGCGAGAACGCAATCGCGACGACGGGTTTCCGACCAACCTGCTGATCAGCGGGCTGGGTGTGCACGGGGCGGTGGACATCACCGCGCTGGCCAGCCGCCACGCCGAGGATTTGGGCCAGAAGTATCCGACCACGGTGGTGCGCCGCGACGACCTGTCGCAGGGCACCACCCGCGAGGTCGCCCAACTGCTCGAAGTCCAGTACCCGCACGAGAATTCGACGGTGGCGCTCAAACAGACCCAGATCATCACCGCCTACTCCGACCAGCACGACCCGCCGTCGTTCGCGGTGCTGCAGGTCGTGATGACCTGTCCGGAAACGGTCTTCGACGACGCCGCACCCGAATTCGCGACATTCCTCACGACGATCAAGTCCCAGCAGCCGCCCGGCCCGGACGAACCGACAGAGCCGCGATGACCTACCAGCAGCACCTTCCCGGCCGCACCGCCGACCCCGTGGCTCTCACGGTGCGGGTCGGCTCGGTGGGCGACCGGATCGTGGCCCGGCTGATCGACGGGCTGCTGTGCGCGGCGGTGCTGGTGGCGCTGTGGTGGCTGGCCAACGCGGTCGCCGGCCTCGGCGATCACGGCGTCTCAAGGCTGACCGGGGCGGTGATCGGGGTCGGGGTGGCGGTGTTGATGTTGGCGGCGTTCGGTTTCGGATTCGTCTACGAATGGCTGGCAGTCGGCTGGCGGGGCGCTACCGTGGGCAAATGGCTGCGCGGCTTGAGGGTCGTCGACCGCGACAGCGGGGCGGTGATCGGACTGGGGCGCTCGCTGCTGCGCATACTGCTGCCGTTCGCCGGAATGTTCTTCTGCGGGGTGGGAACACTGATCGTGTATCTGTCGGTGCTGTTCGACGAAACCGGGGACGCACAGGGCTGGCACGATAAGGCGGCTAACGACCTGGTCATCACGACCCGCTGAGCCTAGAGGAGTCTGCACAATGTCGTTCCCCCACAACCCCGGTGGCGGCCTCGGGCAGCCGGCGCCGCAGCCGCCGGCTCGCCGGCCGCGGGCTAGGTGGTATGTGATCGGTGCGGTGCTCGCGGTGCTGGGCTTCGTCGGCGGCTTGGGTCTGTTCGTCGCGACCGTGATCCTCACGGCGTATGGGGCGGCGCCCACCGACGCGCAGACGTTCGGTAACAACGGCTCCACCACGGTGCACATCGATGTGGGCGCGTCGAAGACGATTTTCGTTGCGCCCCAGGACATCAGCGGACAGGTGCACTGCACTGCACGGGGCGGGTCACCGGCCAACGGACCGGAGATAACGCCGTACAAAAGCAACATCGGGGTCAACCAGTGGCGAGCCGCGTTCACCCTGACCGTGCACGACAGCGACGACTACGCCATCAGCTGTACCGGGCCAGCGGGGGCGCGCTTCGGCGTGGGGGATCACGTGGCGGGCTCCGACATCGTCTACCCCTTCATCGCCGTCGCGGTCGGCGGCGTGCTGGTGATCGCCGGGCTGGTCATCGTGATCGTCACCGCGGT